>JAKLEG010000001.1 GCA_022703175.1 Myxococcota bacterium
TTCTACCTTCCTACGGATTTATTCAGGCTCATGGGCCAGCGGCGCATCGGGCGACACCACGTACCACTGCCGACCCTTCACCAGCTCTCGCTTCAACACTCCCTGCCGCTCCAACTCGCCTAACAGTTTGATAAATGAAGAAAATCCGAGCTCGCGTTCATCAAAATCGGGCTTACGCCGTACGATGGTTTCTTTGATAAACGACGGGTTGATGGGGCCGGTGGCGCGCGCCAACAGGCTCGCCACCACCTCGCGCACCATGCGCGGCACCTCGGGTCCATCACTTGCAGGCTCGGGGGCGATAGGGGCTTTCGCGTCCTGCCGGGCTTTGCGCACCGCGCGCTTGGGGCGCAGCTCCTCATGATGACTCTGCCGCTCGCTGGTCGGCATGTAAATGAACTCGTCGCAAGCTTTCACGAACATCGGCGAGGTGGCCTTTTTCACCGCCAAGCCGATCACTGTCTTATTGTTCTCGCGCAGCTTGTAGGCCAACGGGCAGAAGTCGCTGTCCCCCGACGCGATCACAAACGTGTCGATATGCTCGCGGGCGTAACACAACTCCAACGCGTCGATGACGAGCCGCATATCAGCGCCATTCTTGCCGGCGCGGGTCGAGGGCGGCACGTCAATGAGCTCCACCCCCAGCTCATGCAGGCGGCGCGTGGCATCCCGAAACCGCGACCAATCGCAATAGGCGCGCCGAAACACCACCTTGCCGCGCTCCAGCAAACGTTCAAGCGGTGTGCTCAGGTCAAACGCGCCTGGGCTAATGCCGGTGTTGGTCACCAGGTTTTCAAAGTCGATGAACAGCGCGATGCGCAGGCCCGTGGGATTGTCCATAGGCGTAGGCGCGCACGAGATGGGGGAGGTGTCAACAGGGGGAGTCGCCGCGCCGCCCGTTCTCAAGCGGTGCGACCTTGTGGCCTCGCGCTACGACGCACTCCAGGTACCGCCGCCCTGGGTGCAGCTGGTCTGGTAGGTGGCCAGTTGCTCGGTCGGAATGTCGTAGTAGAACGTCACATATTGCGACGGACCCGCGAGGCCCGTGCACTTGCCCGACAGACCTGCCGTGGTGCAACGGCCGCTCGAATAGGTGGCACCCGCTTGCGCACAACCCTGTTCGGTGGTGGTAGGCGTGTAGCCCGAGCCGATGTACTCCATGCAGGCCGTTACCTCACCCACCACCAGCTCGCAGCTCCCCGCAAAACCGGTGCTCGTGGCGGTGCAGCTCAAGCCGAAGGGCTCATAACCATCGTCGCAGTTGCACACGGCATTGCCACCGCTCAACTCGCAGGTGCCGTGGCCGGAGCAGGTCTGGCCGTCACAGGTGGTGGCGCTTATGAGCGTGCAGGAGGTGCCGTTGGGCAGGTAGCCGCTGTCGCAGCTGCACACAGCCACGCCACTGACAAGGCTACAAGTGCCGTGCCCCGAGCAGGTCACGCCGCTGCAGCTTGCGGTGTTGTGGTTGCCGCCGGTGGTGTCATCATCCGAATCGTCACTACCGCAAGCGTTTACGGCCATCGACAGGGAGGCGCACAAAGCGACCCGAAGCAATGCATTCATGGTTCAACATTCCTTGTTTGTGGGGATAAGCGCCCGGCACGTTAATGGAGACTAACGCATTGGGTCAAGCACCTGGAGCGCCTAGCACCTTCGCCGGGTCACACCAACATCCTGATTCTATTGAACAATGCCCCTGCAAATCAGCACCCCCCAAGGTGCGTTCGGGGTGGTTCTGCGGTCATGCCTGACACCTCAAGGTAACAGCAACTCCAGAGGCGGTTGCCTTCGTGCCTGTGGGCCGCGGCTGTGTCACAGTGGCAGGGCGCTTGCATCACGGGGCGCAGGAGGGCCAGTCACCGCTGGCGACCATGCTGAACGCACCTACCCTTTGGCCACGTTGTTTGCTTGTCGCTGTTGCCGTTAGTGCTTGTGACGACGACCACGCGTCGATCGAGCCAACCCCCAACCCAGCCTGCGTGGTGGCTGCCGATTGCGCGCCTCCCAACGTATGTGAGGCTGGCAGTTGCGTCACGCCGTGCAAAACTCCTGCAGCCTGCGATGCGCCGCTGTACTGTGTGGCTGGCTATTGTCGCCCGTATGAATGCGACAGCGATAGCCAGTGCCCAGAGAGCGCCGCGCAATGCCTGACACCCGACCTATCAACCGACTGCCAGGGCGAGCGCGCGCTCGGGTTATGCGCTGAAGGTCGCTGCGTGCGCATCCCTGATGACTCCGGGTGTGCGGGTGTATGGCATGGCTGTCCCAACAACTTGCGAGCCATCGCCTGCGGCGCGAGCGCCGTGCAAACAGCCCCCAGCTGCCCAAGCCAATGCCTCTCGGCCCTCGACTGCTTGGAGGGCTACGAGTGTCTGGAGGGCGCGTGCCAGAGCCCTGTGGGAACGCCACCTATACTGGGCAACGCCCCGGACCAATGGCTCAAGGTGGGTGTCGCTATGACCCCGCTCGCGCTCGCGAACTACGCCCTCGCCACCGACGGCGATGCCATCGACGGCTATGCGCTCACGAGCGGCAACCTGCCAGCCGGCCTGACCTTGGATGCCACAAGCGGCATGATCCAAGGCACACCCCAAAACGCCGGCACCAGCACCGCAAACTGGGTCGCCTGGGACGATGACGGCTATGCCACCCTGCCCGATGCCATTAGCTTCACCATCGCTCCTGCCGAGGTCACAACAACCTGGCAAGGACCCGAGGTCCAGGTGGTTTGGGTGAACGGCTTCCCGCGCCTACGTATCAATGGCGTCGATGAGCTGCCGTTTTTCTTCACCGCCAATACCCAAGGCGGCCTGCAAGACAACTGGGAGGCATTTGACGCGGAGGTGAGCTTTGCCGAGCAGTTTGGCGTCCCAATCTTATCCTTGTGCTTGGGCAGCTGGGGCTACTCAGACACCGAACCGCTCACTCCGGAGATGCGTACGCTGTTCGACCGCACCCTGGCCCACCACCCCAATGCCTACCTGCTGCCGCGCGTCTACTTCCACCACTACGGCGACCCCAGCCAGGTGCTGATGACGCTTACCGATGAGGCGAGCCACCACGTCTTCAACGCGCTCACCGAAACCTGGGTGGCCGACCGTCAACGCGCCTTAGCGCTGCTCCTAACCGCGCTCGACAAAGCCTACCCAGGGCGCATCCTGGGCGTGCACCTAAGCTACATGCAAACCGGAGAATGGTTTTTTCCCGAACCGGAAGCGGGTCGCTTTGCAGACTACAGCAGTGGTACCGCGGCCGGCTTTTGTGCCGCGCTGGGCCTGAACCCAGGGGATCCGGATTGCGCATTGCCTACCCCCAGCGAGCGCAACACCGCCACCGTGGGTAACAGCTTCTTAAGTGCTGAGTCGCCCACGGCGCTGCGCAGCATCCGCATGAACCAATACCTGTCCCACCAAACCACCTTCGCCATCCGCGCGTTGGCCCAAACCGCCAAACAGGTGAGTGGCGGCCGGGCTTTGACGCTGGCGTTCTACGGTTACCTGTACGCCTTGGCCGATGTGCGCTTAACCGGCAGCGGCCACTTGGCGCTGGGCGAGCTGCTACAAGAGCCGGCGCTCGATGGTATCACCGCGCCGTACCAATACACCGCCTCCACCCGCCAAATGGGCGGCAACTTTTTGCCGCATGGGCCAATGGATTCGCCCGCTTTACACGGCAAGCTGTGGATCCACGAAGACGACACCGAAACCCACCTGTGCAGCGACTGGCAGTGGCTCAGCTGCGACCAGGCCCAAAGCCTCACCGATAGCTGCTTCTTCCTGCGCCGCAACGCCTATGCCGCAGCATTGCACAAAAACGGCCTGTACAACTTCGACCTGTTGTTGGGCGGCTGGTATGGCATCCCCTCCGAACCCACGAGCAACGACTTGTGGTTGAACATCAACCTTGTGCGAGGCCGCATCGGGGCCATGACCGACCTGCCGGGCCCCCACAGCATGCAGCCTCAAGTAGCTATATTTATTGATGATTTATCTCCAGCCTACCTGCCTTTGGCGGGGCCGGCCGGGGGTCACGGTGAGTTCAACTTTGCGACCAACATGCAGCCGGTGGAGGCCTTGGCCGGTATCGGCGCACCGGTGCGACACTACCTGTTGTCCGACCTGCTGTTGCCGAGCTTCGACGCCAGCCAAATCCGCTTGGCGGTGTTTCCCAACGCCTTCAGGGTCACAAGTGCGCTCGCCAACGCAATTCACACGAAGCTTGAGGGGGCTGGGCGCACACTGGTTTATCTGTACGCTCCCGGGCTCCTAAACGACAGCGAGGTGGCCACCACGGCCGCCATGACGAGCCTCACCGGCATCCAACTCGTGCGTGGCACAGGCCCGGCCTCGCTCACCACCGAGTTTGCCGATGCCGGCCCGATTCCCGCCATCCGTGCGCAGGCCGGCAGCCGCTATGGCGTGACTTACGGTGTCGACCCCTGGTTCTACAGCGACGATGCCAACGTCACGGTACTGGGGCGCTACTTCGGCCGTGGCCAAGCTGCCTTGGTGCTGCGCGAGTTTGGCGACTATCGCGTACTCTTCTCTGGCTCGCCCGAGCTACCCGCTGCCATCTATCAAGGCCTGGCTGAGTACGCCGGCGTACATCGGTACGCCACGACCCTGGGCGACACCCTGGAGGCCCAAGGTAACACCTTGTTATTACACGTAAATCAGGGTGGCAGCCGGACCCTGACGCTACCGTTTGTAGCCGCTTCGGTGCGCGAAGACACCCTCGACCAAGTACGCGTGGTGTGTAGCAGCTGCAGCCAGTTCACCACCACGACCCTCGATGCTGGCGGCTCGGCGCTCTACGTGGTTCAGTAACCCTAAATCGACAAGCGGTGTGTAGATCAGCTGGGTAGAACAGGGTTGAGGAGACTCTTTATGATGGTCATCGGTGCCCGGCGGTTGCGGCGATGGTTGGTGGTGCTGTGTTGTGGCGGCTTACTGCCCCAATGCAACAGCGCCAACCCTGCGGGCGATTGCGTAAACAACAGCGCGTGCGCTGAGGGCTTTCTCTGTCAGGCTGGCACCTGCATGCAAGCATGTATCGACACGCCCTCGTGCGGCGAGGGTAGCTACTGCCTGGAAGGAGTCTGCCAAACGTTTGAGTGTTTAAGCGACAGCGACTGTCAGGCCGACACCTTTACCTGTACCGACGTGGAGCTTACCAGCAATTGTCAGGGGCAGCGGAGCGTCGGCCGTTGTCTGGAGCACACCTGCCTAAAACTCGACGACGACTCGGCGTGCGCCGATGTGCTGCATGCCTGTCCCGACAACTTCAAAGCCGTACCGTGCACGAGCAGCGCCAACCAAGCGCCGCCCGTGTGCCCAACCCAGTGCAGTGGCGACGCCGACTGTCTGGCAGGCTACGGTTGCACGTTGGGAGCTTGCAGCTCGGGCACCGGCCAACCACCCGTGTTGGTGCCCGCCCCCGACCAAGCCTTGCGCGTAGGGGTGGCGATGACGCCACTCAACTTGGCGGGCTACACCATCACCACTGACGGCGATGCTATTTTGGGCTACGAGCTGCTAAGCGGCAGCTTGCCCACCGGGCTTACCTTGCTTACGGACACCGGGGTCATCAGCGGCACGCCCACCGCCGTCGGCACAAGCGCGATCACCTGGAGCGCGCGCGACAAAGACGGCACCCAAGCCAGCGGTGACAGCTGCCAGTTCACCGTGACGGCGCCCGCCACCCCGCCGCAGTTGAGCACGGCTCCCAATCAAAGCCTCACGTTAGGCACCCTCTATGCGAGCTCACTTGCGCCCTACGTCACGGCCACCGATGGCGACTTTATTACCGGTTACGTGCTGTTGGGCGGCACCCTGCCACCGGGCATCACCTTTAACACCAGCTCGGGGCTGTTGAGCGGCACACCCACAGGCCTGGGCGTGTTCACCATCACCTGGACAGCCGCCGACAAAGATGGCCAAAACTCCACCGGCAGCGCCCTGCAACTCACCGTAAATACCGGCACGCCGGTGATCATCTATTCCGACAGCCTAGGCGGTGCCGCGATGACGAGCATCCCGCGCGGCGCCTATCTGTATGGGCGCGTGCTCGCGTTGGGCCCCAACAATGTACAAGCGTGTGTGGAGGTGATGGGGGTGAGCGACGGCGCCTGTGCGGCGCCGCCAAGCGGCTGGACCAGCCTCCCCAACGCCGATTGGTCCTACGATAGCCTAAGCGGTGAATGGCGGGCGCAAATTGCGCCGTGTACCTTCCCAGTCAACAACTATCGGCAGTTTGCCCGCGATGCCAACACCGGTGCGCAGTCCAACCTGGTGTTCGCGTTGATCGAGACGTGTCGCTGGATGGCGCAATCATTCCCTTGCGGCGCCACCCCCACCAGCAGCTGTGACGTCGCCAATGTCAATGCCACGCTTACCTGGGATGGCTCGCCCTGGAAATGCACCTGCCTCTGTTACTGAGCCTCAACCGCGCCAGGCGATATCCCAAAACCACGCCACTGGCGCACCGCCGCAGGTCACGTGAATCTCAGTCGCCCCAGCCACCTCCACGGCCCCGTGAATGAAGCCACAGGTGGCCTCACGAAAGTCAGCAGGCAGGTCGGGATAGCCTTCGACAGTCAGGCGGCCATGCCCCACCCCAAGCCGCTCAAAGTGTGCAACACCCTGGCCATGATACGTACGCCACAAACGGGGTGAATGTTTGATGAGCGTCTCAACGCTCAGCACCTTGAGCAACATCCGATAGCCGCCTTGCAAGTTGTCGCGGGCCATCTCGATGCCAAAGCGGCGCAGGCGGTCGTTGGCACCGAGCTCTGGGTAAAACAGCGGCCCACCCACCCGGAACAGCCTGGTGACGTACTCGATACTCACGGTGCTAATTGGCAAAACGTCACGGAAGGTGCGCAACTCATCGTGTGACAGTTGCGCCAAAAACGCCTGGCGAGCCTCGACGCTCTGCGTCGCCAACAGCTCACGCATAAAGACCACGCCTGTGCCCTTGTAGCTCCCCATCACGCTCCCTGCGGTGCCTTCTACCGACGCGAGGATGTGCTCAACAACCCCTCGGCAGTCAAGAAACATGACGCATGAGGTCGAAGTTCCTTGCCACTTTGGATTCCGCTGCTATTCTGCCTCGGCACGACGAACCAAGTGGGCCAAGTGCTAATGAATACTGACTATCGTCCGCTGTTGGCAATCATTACGGGACTCTTCGAAGTGGGTGTGGCCGGCTGGGCCGTGTTAGGGCCTGGGCGCCGCAACATCGTTCGCCCCACGGTGGCGCTCCTGCTGCTGTTGGCCGGTTACCAGTTCGCCGAGGTGTTCGTCTGCATGAACACCTCCGAGATCCGCTTCGCGCGCGTGGCGTTCATGGACATCATCTTCTTGCCACCCACTGGCCTCTGGCTGTTGGCACAACTGGGGGCACAGGATTACCCCAAGATCCGGCGCGCCGCTGGCACCACCATCGGCTTGGCCGGCCTGCTTGCCACCTGGGTGTGGGTTGACCCCACCTTCGTCACCCGCTCGGTGTGTGAAGTGATTCTGGCGCGCTACGTGAACCCGACACCGCTGTACCCTATTTACGCCGCGTTCTACATGCTGGGCTTGGGAGCGATGCTGATTGGCGCTTCACTGGGCATGGCGCATCGCGAAGACCCGCTGGATCGCCAGAACATGGCCGACATCCAAATCGGCACCATCTTGTTCGTCGTGCCGGGCATCTTCTTCCAAATCCTGTTCCCGAAATACATTGGCACCAGCCCCTCGATGATGTGCCACTTCGCGGCGTTCTTAGGCATTGCCTTGTGGCACATGCTGGTGCGGGAACGCCGCTGGGCTTTGGCTCACAGTCAGGCGAACGCGATGCGCTCCGTTACCAGCCACTTGTTGGCGCGCTAGCCGTCGGCTCACACACAGCATCAACATCGTTTAGCGAGCCAATTGCAGCGGTGGGCGGGCGTAACCGTTCGGGAACGGCTCGGCCTCTTCACGGCGTTGCACTTCACGATAGGTCAAGCGCTCTTCCTCGATGCGTGCCTGGTAGGCGCGCAGCCGCGCCGAGTAACCGCGCTCACCAAACGCCGCAACACCAATCACCCCGACGTTGCGGGCGCTACCGGTGAGGGCCGCGTAGGAATCGCGCACCGCACCAAACCGGAACGCTGCCACCGCCGCTTCGCTCTGGCGAAAGCCTTCGACTTCGAGCACGCCGTAGGCCTCGATCAGATAGCCGCGTTTGCCATAACCAGCGTCGCGCCCGTCCAGCACGTCTAAGCCGTCCACGCTCAACACCACTTCAAAGCGCTCGTTGGTGTTATTGCGCACCATGATGGTGTAGCGCTGATTGTGCTCCCCCACCGCCACCGTGCGGCCGTTGCCACGATAAGCGGGCAACACGTTGCCCGAGTCACCACGCAGCCACACGGACAACGCTGAGCTCAAGTTAGCGCTGGCACTCGTGGCATAAGCACCGCTACCCGCCATGGCGCGTGCGCCACGCGCGTCGTTGTAATTGAGGCTGGCGCTGTAAGTCGGACGCCCGCCATCGCGCTCAAACGGTACATTGGTCACCGCGGAGTAGCGCGTTTCACCCCAACGAGTGCCAAGCCCCGGTCGACTCTCTTCGGCAGCTTGAGGCATCGGCTTGTCACTGCGGCTGATGCCACCCATACCCGTGCTGCTACTTGCGCGGCCACGCGCGGGCGACGAGGGAGGGGTGGCGTCGGCTGAAGTCTTGGCTTTGGCTTCGCCGCGGAAATCACCCTCAGGAGCAGCGGTGGCGGGTGGCACCGGCTGTTCATTGTGGCCGCGTAAATCATCCACCGGTGCCGGTTCAGCGACAGCCCCGGTGTCGTGCCACCCTTGCTCCGCCGCAGCGCCCGCAGGCGGACGCGCAAAGCCACCTTCGTCGACGGGCTCTGGGAGCGGTGGGGTAGGCTCGTTCATGACACCGTTGCCGGTTTCACTTGGCAGCGGCGGTGGCATTTGTTCAGTGGCTTCAACGCAGGCAAACAGCAAGGCAGCGACAACAACGGTAAGGGTTCGCTTCATGGCTCGTACCTCCAGGTTCTGGGAGGTATGTCGGGCATCCGTAAAAAAGTGGGAAACACAGGAGAGGAGGGGTGTGGGAGCACCTCTGGCGGCTCATGGGCGGCTCATGTTCCAGATGCCATGATCGCGCGCCCCCCAAAGCCCCGTTGCGGTGACCCATGCCCGCTACCGGTATGCCAAAAAGCACCCGGTGGCCGCTCAACGACCATTCCGGAGGTCTAAAAAGGCTGTCGGGCTGGCCCCTCAGGATCACCGCTTTGCCAAGCTCATGATGCACCGCGCCCAAAGCTCGACACGCGACCCCAAGCGCCCCGTTGTGCGAGGCTCACGTGAACACCGTCATGACAAAGCTCTGGTTGTGCTGATGACACAGCGCTTCCGGTGTGGTGGGGCAAGGGTGGGAGCGGCGTTACGAGCGTTCCGGGACGCGGAGGGAAAAAGACCCTCTGCTAACCACGTTGGCATCTGGCATGATCGTCCCAAAGGGCCACACCACTATCTGGGTTGTTAGAGGTACAATGATGATCGCACTGCCTTGTCTGATGTTCCTGGTGACCGAGGCACCTACCCCACTCACAACGACTGTCGATGAAAGCTGGTTGTTGGCACAGGTGCCACAGGCGCTGGCCAAACTCGGAGACCCTTGGGACGGTGCCACAGACGCTGCGCTAGAGGGAACTCGGGCATTGACGCCCGATGACCCGATGTGGCGTGAACTCACGCCGCTGTTTGCCACGTTGGCACAACGAGAACCAAAGGGGATCGCGCCACGGTCCATCCCATGCCAAAAAACTTGCCCATGGTGGAAACTCGCCTCGGTCGACCTTGATCATGACGGCCAACCAGAGATTGTCATGACCGGCGGCAACGGTCCGGCGCCATATTTTGCTGTCTTGCAGCGACTGAACGTGAGTCCGAAACCTAACTGGCGCATCTTGTACGACGCGCCTTTTCGTTACCTGGGCGCAACCACGCACGACACTGGCCTCTATCTGTTCGCGGGTTTCGACGGCTATGGCGTCGCAAGTCCTACCATCATGATCGCTCGCATCGACGCACCTAACAGCGACAAGCCCACGCCCTGCCGGTGGCAGTTCAACTTGCTAGAGGCGCTGCCCAATAAACTGCCCACAACCGTTGACGCGATACCCGCAACAACCCTTCGCCAAACACAGTTGCGCACAACCCCCATGGTTGACGATGCACCCAACGACCGAGGCCTTGGTGAAGTTTTCCCTGGCAACCTGTTCCAAACCCTCACACAAGCCTCCAGCGGCTGGTGTTGGTCGACGCCCGAGGCTGACCCCGAGCGTGATTGGTCGCTTTGCCTGTTTGTCGGCAACTCACCGCTTGGGCGACCAAAGCCACGCGCGGCGATGCTCAAGGCGCGAAAATTGGTTCGAATGCCCCTCACCTGCGGCAGCGAGTTCTTAGTGGGTTGGCTTCGCGTCAGCGATTGGCACACGCCCTGAACAAGGAGAGTCTGCGCGAACACCACTTCGCCAGGTGAGACCTCAATCATGCGTCGACGGCACGGGGTTGGCGAACGCTGCTATTCGCAACGACAACTCATCACGTACGCGGCGAAATGCATCTATACGAGCCTCGGCGTCGGTGAGGGGGACTGGGTCGGAGAGTTGCCAAACTTGCGCAGGCCGGCTCGGGTCAAACGACAACGTCGCCTCCTCCCCCAGCACCACGATGGTATCAATGTCGCCCATCGGCACGTCGCTTAACGCTTTGGGTCGTTGCGCCGAGATATCGAGCCCCACCTCACGCATCACCAGCACCGCGTCCGGGTGGATGCTGCCCGTAGGTGCAATCCCTGCGCTCCAGACATGCACACCGGTGGGTAACACTTTGCGGGCCCAACCCTCGGCCATTTGGCTGCGCGCCTGGTTGTGGCGACAAATAAACAACACTCCGTGCGGGGCTGCGACGCGACCTTCGGCCTCAACATGCCCCACGTGGCGCACATCTTTGCCTTGGGTCTTGAAGATCACCAGCTCCGCCACGTTGGTGACATGATCGCCGATTCGCTCCAGGTACTTAGCGATGGATTGCAGGCGCATGGCGCGCGGGATCGCGCGTGGGTCGGCCATCATGTAAGTCAACAGCTCGCGAAAGATTTGGCCGTAAAACGAGTCCACGTGCCGATCGGTTTCGATCACCTGCTGGGCCCGACCGCTGTCTCCCACCACAAGGGCATCCAACGCGTCGCGCAGCATCTGCTGCACCAGCACCGCCATCGCCGGCAAGTCGATGAGTGGCTTCAACAGCGGCTCACCGTTGAGCTCAATGGCGCGCTCACAGATGTTCACAGCCAGGTCGGCCATCCGCTCCAGGTCGGTCACGAGCTTGAGCGTGGTGGTCACCATCCGTAGGTCAGAGGCCACCGGTTGCCGACGAGCCAAGATGCGGTGCGCCAAACCATCAATGAGCACTTCTTGGCGATTGACGCGGTGGTCAAACGCAATGGTTTGCCGCGCTAACTCGTTATCTCGCTCGGTCACCGCGCGCATGCTGCGAGCGATCATCGCCTCGACATTGGCACCCATCAGCAGCACCTGGTCGCGCAGCTCGTGCAACTCGGCCTCAAACTCCCTGTCGGTGTGCTCTCGTACCATGGCGCTCATCCAAACCGCCCGGTGAGGTAATCCTCGGTGCGCGGGTCTTTGGGGTTGGTAAAAAGTTGCTCGGTGGCGCCGCTCTCCACGAGCTGCCCCATGTAGAAGAAGGCCGTCACGTGGGCCACGCGCGCGGCCTGCTGCATGTTGTGAGTCACGATGACCATCGTGTAGCGACCGGCCAGCTCGTGGATGAGCTCTTCAATGCGCGCGGTGGCGATGGGATCCAAAGCCGAGCAGGGCTCGTCCATCAGCAACACCTCGGGCGCCACGGCCAACGCCCGAGCAATACAGAGCCGCTGCTGTTGGCCGCCCGAAAGGCTTGTGCCCGGCCGATCCAAGCGGTCTTTGACTTCATCCCACAAGCCGACTTGCTGCAACGCCTGCTCCACCACCGCGTGTGCGTGCTTGGGACGCTCACGATTCAACGTCAAACCGGCCAACACGTTGTCGCGAATGGATAAGAACGGAAACGGCGTGGGCTTTTGGAACACCATCCCCACCCGGCGCCGCGTCACCACGGGATCGACCGTGTAGATGTCTTGCTCCCCCAACCACACCCGACCCTGCGCGCGTGCGCCGGGCACGGTTTCGTGCATGCGATTCAAGCAGCGCAAGAATGTCGACTTGCCACACCCAGAGGGTCCAATGATGGCGGTCACTTGGCGCTCGGCAAGCGCAAGCGTCACACCTTTCAACACCTCTTGGGTGCCAAACCAGGCACGTAGATCATCGGTGCTCATTTTCGCCGATGACCGAGGTCGCTCGGGCGGAAACGGCAGCGGCGCGGGCGTGCTGCGTGAGCCTATCGGGCGCACGGGCCCTGCGATCGCCGGTTCTAGTTCCATCATAAGGCCATTCCTCCACGAGCGCGGCGGGTGACAAAACGCGCGCCCAGGTTGGCTAGAAGTACCAATGTTACGAGCACCAGCGCCGCAGCCCAGGCCTGCTGGTGCCAGGCTTCGAAGGGGGACGACGCGAGGGTGAAAATCTGCAACGGCAACGCGGCCATCGGCTCGCTAAGGTTCCATGCCCAGTACTGGCTGCCGAAAGCCGTGAACAGCAGTGGCGCGGTCTCACCGGCTGCGCGTGCCACTGCCAACATGATGCCTGTGGCCACGCCAGGCAGTGCGCTCTTGAGCGTCACCGAGAGGGTCACCCGCCACGCAGGTAGACCCAACGCCAACCCAGCTTCGCGCAAGTGTATCGGCACGAGCCGCAACAGCTCCTCGGTGCTGCGCGTGATCGTGGGGAGCATCAACACGGCCAACGCCAAAGCGCCAGCAAACGCCGAAAAGCCATGCATCGGCATCACCACGGCGGTGTAGACAAACACGCCCACCGCAATGCTCGGCGCCCCGGCCAACACGTCGGCCACAAAGCGCACGATCTGGACAAAACGGCTCTTGCCGCCCTCCGCAAGCGCGATGCCAGCCAAGATCCCCAAGGGCATGGAGAGCAAGAGCGCCACGCCCACCATGATACCGGTTCCAAGCAGCGCTTGGCCGACGCCACCACCCACTTCGCCAAAAGGCTTGGGCAGCTCAGTGAACAGCGCGAAGGAAAGCCCGCGGGCGCCGTGACTGACGAGCCAAACCAACACGCTGACGAGCGGCACCAAGGCCAACAGCGTTGCCAGGCCACATAGGCCGCGGCCCAAGCGATCGACCAGGCGCCTATGCCGAAAGAGACTCACCGCGCGCCTCCCGGGCTACGAGCAGCGCTTCCGGCCACCCGCCGCACCAACCCACGAGCGCCCAAGTTCAAAAGCAGTGTCACGGCGAACAGGCTCAAACCGACAAAGGCCAAGGCACCCAAGTGCAACTCTTCGGTGGCTTCGGCGTACTCGTTGGCCAACAGGCTGGCCATGGTTTGTGCGGGGGCAAACCATGACAGCGAGATGTCGGCACGGTTGCCAATCACCATCGTGACGGCCATGGTTTCGCCCAGCGCCCGCCCGAGGCCCAGCATCATCGCGCCCACGATGCCGGGTAGAGCCTGAGGCAACACAGCATCGCGGATCATTTCGAAGCGAGTGGCCCCGAGCGCCAGTGCCGCCTCACGCTGCGCGCGTGGGATCGCTAAAAGCACGTCCCGACTGATCGCAGCCAAGGTCGGCAGAATCATCACGGCCAACACAAGGCTTGCGGCCAGCACCCCGAAACCGATGGAGGCGCCTGAAAAGACTGGCAAAAACCCTAGCCAAGTTTGCAGTTGAGGTTGCACTGTGTCGCGTAGCCACGGCACCAGCACAAACACACCCCAAAGCCCGTAAACGATGCTCGGCACCGCGGCCAACAGCTCCACAGCCACCGTCACCGGTGCTTTGGCGCCCTCAGGAGCCAACTCCGCCAAATAAACGGCCACACCCAGGGCCACGGGCGCGGCGATGAGCAACGCCAACAGTGATGTCAAAACGGTGCCATAGACAAACGGCAAGATGCCGAACGTGGCGCCTGCTGGGTCCCAGGTGCGCCCGGTAAGGAGCACCGGACCGAACACCTGCAGCGCGCCCAACGCTGCCCGGCCTAGCTGCAAAAGAATTGCCAGCAGCAGCAGCACGAGGAAGGCGGCGGCGGCCACGGTGAGCCCCCGAAACCAACGATCGGCCACCGAGTGGGTGGACGCGGTAGGGTTAAGTGACGCTGCCATGATCGACCTATGGCTTGCCCAGCGTGCTCAACAGCTCTTGCCCCCGCTGCACCACCGCCTGCGGCAGCGGCGCATAGTCGAGCGATGCACCCAACGGCTGTCCAGTGGTCAACGCCCAGGACACAAAGGCTTTCAGGCTCTGAAGCTTCTCCGGAGCTCGGGGGGTGCGCGGCAAGAGCAGGTAGCTAAACGCCGCAATCGGGTAGCTGTCGGGGCCCGCGGCATCAAGGATCGACAGACGCAAGTCGGCCGGCAAGGCGCTACTTTTGGCTTGGGCCGCAGCCAAAATCGACACGAACGACGGCGCCACAAAGCGGCCGGCGCGATTACCCAGGTCGGCCATCGCCAACTGATTCTGCCGAGCGTAGGCCAACTCGATGTAGCCGATGCTACCTTTGACGCTCTTGAGTTGAGCCGTGACCCCTTCGTTGCCTTTGGCGCCCAGCCCCACCGGGAAGCGCACGCTCTTGCCCATACCCACGCTTTGCGCCCAGCTTGGGTTGGTCGCAGCCAAATACTCGGTGAACAGGGCCGTGGTGCCGCTGCCATCGGCGCGCACCACCACCACCACCGGCAGGTCGGGCAACGTCAGGGCCGCGTTCAAACCTTTGAGCGCGGGGTCATTCCAGCGACTGATGCGTCCCGAAAACAGCTCGGCTAGGAGTTTCGCATCCAGACGCAGCCCGGCAACGCCAGGCAGGTTGTAGCTCACCACCACGGCACCTAGCGTGGCTGGGATGTGCACCACGCCGCCTGGGAGCTTGGCGATTTCGGCATCGCTCATCGGCGTGTCGCTGGCGCCAAAATCTACCGTTTGCGCGAGCAGTTGCCGGATGCCGCCGCCCGAGCCGATGGCTTGGTAGTTAATCCGCAGCTCCGGATGAGCCTTTTGGTACTCGGCAATCCAGCGGGCATACAGAGGGTAGGGGAACGTGGCACCCGCACCTTGAATCGTCACGTTGTCGGCGCGGGCCGTCGCGGCGCTACCTAGCACCAAAACGGCGGCGGCCATGAGAGTACGAAAACGCATCGCTGAACCTCCTGCAGGCTTTGTGGGGTTCAGGATGACGTGGTTGTGTGACAACCAGGTGACAAGTCGGCAACGAGTTTAGCCGCGTGGCACCGTGAAGCTGAAGGTCGAGCCTTGGCCGACTTGGCTGTGCACCTGCACCTGGCCGCCCATGGCCAACACATAGTGGCGTACAATGGCGAGCCCGAGGCCGGTGCCACCCAACTCACGCGAGCGCCCCGGGTCAACACGGTAGAAGCGCTCGAACAGTCGGGGAAGATGCTGCGAGGCGATACCTGGGCCCGTATCGATGACAGAAAACTCAACAAAATCAGCAAGTAACACCGCCCTGACGGTGACACTCCCAGGCCCCGGGCCATACTTCAAGGCGTTGTCTACGAGGTTGCTCAACACCCGCTCAAAGGCTCGGGCATGCACGCGCATCGGCACGGCCACGGAGGTGGTCTCGTTAAAAAGTTGAATGCCTTTGCTGCCGGCGCGCGCTTTAAAAGGTTCCAGGAGCTTTTGCACGGTGGCCTCGACCGGCAGGCTGTCGAGCACCAGCGGGTCGGCGGTGGCCTCGGCGCGGGAGAGCTCCAACAGATCGGCGACCAGCTGGCCCAAGCGGGTGGCATGCCGCCCGATCATTTCGGCACATTGTCGAGAGGCCTCAGGATCATGTCCTAAGCTCTGCTGTAGCGTCTCCGCGGCCGCGGCCAGGGTGGCGACCGGGGTACGCAACTCGTGCGAGGCGTTGGCGACAAAGTCCCGACGCACTTGCGTAGCTCGCAACAGCTCCGAGACATCCACACATACGCACAGCACCTCACCAGGCCTGCGCGTGGTGGGCACAGCACTAACGCGCAGCCACTGCGGCGGCGGCCCCGGGAGCTCCAACTCGGCACGCCCGGGGCTGCCGCTTTGGCGCACTTGGGCCACGAGCGTCTTGAGGGCCGGCAGGCGAACCACCTCTAGCAAGCTGCGCCCCACCACCGCGCCGTCTATTTGCAGCATGCCACCAAGGCCGGGATTCAAACGCACCACGGCATCGTATGGATCGAGCAGCAGCACCCCTTCTTGCATCGTGTCCAAAATGCCGGCCAAGAGGTCCCGCTCACCGCGCAGCTCCAAGAGCGTCGCCGACAAGTTTGCGGCCAGTTGGTCCAACACCCGTCCCAGCTCGCCAAACTCATCGGCTTGGGTTACGCCGGTGCGACAGGCGAGGTCGCCCGCGGCCATGCGCTGAGCACTTTGAGTAAGGCGCTCGGCAGAGCGGGAGGCCAACACGGCCGCAGCTGCCGTCAACACGACGGCAAACAGCAGTGCCATGGCACCCGCCAAGAGCAGGCTGCGATTTGCCACCCCCACCAGTCGTTCTACTTCGGTGAGCGGCAACGCCAAGCGCACCACACCGTGCTGATCGTTGTCGTCGTGGAAGGTTTGGGCCACGTAGAGCATCTGCGCGCCCAACGTATGGCTGCTGCGCAGGCTTTCGCCCACGCCGTTGTTGCGAGCCTGAACGATCTCAGGGCGCAGGGCGTGATTCTCCAGGTGTGCCACCTCTTGGACGGCCACAAGTGAATCTCCTAACACGGTGCCGTCAGCGGCCAACAAGGTGACGCGGGCCTCGGCCTCACGCCCGAGCTCAAGGCTCAAGGCTTGCCACTTGGCCGCGTCATCGCGACTCAAGCGCGCCTTGTCCACCGCCACCACGGCGAGCTTCGTGCGCCGATGTAAATCTTCGCGCAAACGCTCGGTCAGCAGCTGAGAGAGACGCGGCGTCAATAGCAGGCTTGCCACAAGCACTGTTGCGGCAATGAGCCCTAACGCCAACGCAAACAGCTTGGTGCGAATCCCCCAGCGGATCACGAGTCGACCTTTGCAGGCGCTTGAAAGCGATAGCCAATGCCGCGCACCGTTTCGATGTAACTCCCCGCGACACCTAGTTTTTCGCGCAGACGCTTAATGTGGGTATCCACCGTACGAGTGGTGATGTCGGCGTGAATCTCCCAAACGTCAGCCAACAAAACCTCGCGGCTTTGTACCCGCTCGCCGCGCTCATACAACGTAAGCAGGAGCTTGAACTCCAGGGCCGTGAGGGGGACCTCGGTGCCCGCGACAATCACTCGGTGCGCGGCGCGCTCAAGGGTGAGCTCCCCCACCCTGATACACTCGGCGTCGGGGGGAGCTTGGCTTGTGCGCCTGAGCACCGCCTCAATGCGCAGCAGCAACTCGCGCACGCTGAACGGCTTGACCACGTAATCTTCGGCTCCCAGCTCAAAACCCAACACCCGATCGATCTCTTCGCCTTTGGCGGTGAGGAACAGCACCGGAATGGCCTGGGTGCGCAGCTCGCGCTTCAATGCTTTGCAGACGTCGAGGCCCGAGCCATCGGGCAACATCAAGTCGAGCAGCAGCAACTGTGGCGGCGTACGACGGGCCTGGGCCAAACCAGCGGCGGCGGTGCCCGCACATTCTACCAGGTGGCCGGCCTGCCGCAGGTTGTAGGCAAGCAGCGTTTGTAGATCCGGCTCATCTTCGATCACCAGGATGCGGGCCATAAGGCCTTGCTACTCTTGGCAGTAAGCCTTCCACAAGGGGCAAAGCGTCAACGTGGTTTCGTGGACGCTGCTTGACTGACTGCCAAACGCTGGCCAAAGGTAAGACCCATTATGACAAACCTGGATCTGATCCAGCGCGAGAACACTGTACTCCGCGACCAACTCGCCGCGTTGCGTACCCACCTGGCCAACGAACGAACCCTGTTGGCCTATGTACGCACGGGCCTCGCCTGTTTCGTCACCGGTTTGGGCGGCCTACATCTACTCGAATCGTCGGGGTGGCTCGTGGTGGCCTGGGGTTTGGTCGGCTGCGGCCCTACCCTTTGGGCATTCGGCGCGTGGCGCTTCGCGCGTTGTCGACGTCTGCTGGCGCAAACACCATGAGGGTTGGTCGTTGCCGCGACCTTACGGATCGTTTAGGGTTTTGCCACCCGGAGGGGTTCCCATGACCGCGATGATTGCTCCGCTTCTTGCCGTGGTGCTTACGGCAGCGCCCGTCAATGATCGTCAAGTCGGCGTGCCCATTGGCAAAGGCACCACCAAGCCCAGAGTCACGCTCGCAGCGCCCGCTGGCGGCTGGACCATCGATCGCATGCTGCTCGTCAAAGGCAGTATCTCGGACGTCACCGTCGACCCGGTGGTGGTGAGCATCAACGGCGATCGCTATTTGATGCGCACCTACAACGGCGAATTTTCCCGCAAGTTCCCCGCCGCTTCTGGTCGCAATGTGGTCACGGTGATGGCCACCAACAAAGGCGGCACCGGCAGCGCCCAAGCCACCACCTATGCTGAGATGCCACCCGTCCCTCTCAAGGCCGTGCTCACCTCTGACACCGACGGCGTCTACACCGACCTGCACATCTGGGAACCCACCGACGACTGCATGACCGCCGACGGTGCGTTAAACGTAAACTCGATGGCACATGTCTATTGGGCCAACACCGACAGCCCCTCGGGCGGCACCTTCTTCTTAAATGAGCAGGGTGGCGACTTTGACCAGCCCGCCTACGGCCCCTACCTCTACGTGCACCGCGCCCCGCCCAAAGGCATCTACCTCATCGCCACCAACTACTGGCCCTCAGGCGACAAAGCACACACCCTCGGCACGCTGAACCTGGTGCTCTACGAAGGCACACCGCAAGAAAGCAAACGCACCGTGCGCATCCCGCTCGCCACCCCAGGCACCACCCGCGTGCTCGCCTGGGTGAACGTGGTGGAACCAGGCAAAACCATGGTCTACGTCCCCGGCCAGGACCCGATGCCCCAGGGTAATGGCTGGCCCAACAACCTAGAAACCGCCACCCAAGCGCTCAATACCGACGGCGGTGACGGCGGTTACTAAGTGCGATTGCGGGACAACCCAAGAACCACCATGCCACGAGAACATCGCAGTCGCATGCCGAACGGCGCCAGCGGACTTGACGCCAAGCGAATCGACAATCCTCGATGATGGCGGTCGCAACGATAGCGGTGGCACTGGTGGCGGTCCCCAACGAAGCGCTGTTGCGCGATGTCATCGTGCGCACGGCCCTCGCCCAAGCCCTCACCCCCGACCCCCATTGGGACCTAGCGCAGCGCGACTGCGCTGGCTTGATCCGTTTCAGCTATCGCGAGGCCTTTCGCACCCTGGCCCCAAAACAGCTGGACCTAGGCCTGTGGCACGACCGCACCGGCAAGCCGACGGCCTTTGCCGATGCTGAGACGCTGTTGGCCTACAACTTTACATCCCTAGGTCGCGACGACGTCGCCCTCATGCACGTTCAAGGGGGCGATTTGCTCGCCTTCCGCCAAGTCGCAGGTCCCGACGAGCTTCCGGTTTATCACCTGCTGCTGGCCGTGCGCAGCCGCGACAAAGCCAGCCACGAGTTGCAAGTTGTCTACCACCCCGGCCGTGCCGATGCCGTGGTTACCGTTGGCGCTCTCTCCGACCTCATCACTGAAGCCCCGCTTGAGTGGCATCCTGTTCCAGAAAACCCGGCCTTTCTAGGCTATTTCCGCCTTAACGAATGGATGAACCATGACTGAACCCAGCACTCCCAAACGCCCGACGTGGCTGTACATCATCATTGGGTTTTTGACCTTCGTGGTGGTGGCACTCGCCGTGGCCGCGCTGTTTGTGCATTTGCGTCAGGGCGGATCTGGAAATGCTACCACCCCTGGCGACAGTGGCAGCACCACAACGTTGACCTCCGGTAGCGGCACCGCGGTTGAAGGTGTTCCTGAACCCACGGGCCCGGTGGCCATGGAAGTGCCCGACCTGCCACCGCGCGCCGCGGTAAGCGTGGACATCTACGATGCCGCGGGTTTAAAGGCGCTGTTTTCACAAAACGTCTGGATGAAGGAGGTTCTCACCAAGCCGTTGGGCCAAGGCTTTGTCGGCTCGTGGGCCGGCTTCTTGGGCACGAAGGGCGAGGACTTGCGGGCAAGCTTTACTGGCACCGTCATCGATTTGTTGCTCGACCGCGTGCTCACGCAACCGTTCAGCGTGGTGTGGTTTAATGCGGCACATTCATCAGGCGTCCCGGCCGTGATCTTAGACGACCCCAACGGCGCCGCCAAAACGGCCTTCGAAGCTCTCGACACGGTGGCCGGCCGCGGCACCTTCACGGTAGAGCGTTGCCTCGCCGACAAGCCCGAAAATGTCGACGCCCAAAAACAAGTACGTGACCTAAAGGAACTTACGATCAAGCGCTGGTTGCTGGCCGACCACGCCCTCTACGCGGGCCTCGCGGGCGATCGCCTGGTCCTGGCCCGCAAAGCCTCCACGGTCCAAAATGGTCTGTGCGCGCAACGACCCAAGCTGCAACCTGCGCCAGGCGTGGCCATCACCGCGCGCCTTGAGCCCTCGGCCTTCAGCCGCGACGCCCAAGTCTTTGCCAGCGCCCTTGGCCTAAACCAGGGGCCCAACTTTGCCTTCGGCATCGAAAACAACACATTGGTGCCGCGCGGCATCAGTGGCGACCTCGCCAACGCCGAGCGCTTGGTGAGCGGCAAGCTCTCCGGCGAAAACCTCAAAGCCATTCCAGAAGATGCACCGGTGGTGCTGGCGCTACAGCTGGCATTGCCCAAACAACTCGACCAAGACAACCTGGGCAGGTACTTCAAAGGCGAGAAATCAACGCTCACTCCGCGCCAAGTGGTGTTCGTCTGGTATCCCCACGGCGCCGTGCAAACCCCCGACCTGGCCATCTTGTGGTCGGAGAAAGCCGATAAAGCCGCGCTGGAAAGCCTGTTTGCGAGCAACCTCACCGTCGAAAACAGCCCCATCTGCGGCCAATTAGCGCTCACCTCCAACCCCACAATGACGAGCCGCATGCAAAAGAGCTGCAGCGGCAAAAGCCCCGCCATCACGCACCTCGCCGGCCCCGTGGTGAGTGGCCTGCAAGAGAACGCCTCGGTGCTATTGGGGGTCAACGTGGGCGCCCTGCTGACCCGCCTCACGACTGAATCGTTTGCCAGCGAAAATCCCAAGGCCACCTTGCCGCCCGAAATGCTCGAAGCCGAAAAACAACTCAAGGCGTTGCCGTTTATTGGGCTACGCGGCCTGATCCAAGGCCAAGCGCTGGTGCAAGGAGGGTTCCGCTCATGATGCATCCAGAGAATCGCGGGTCGCTGCGGCAGAGCCGATACCCAGTGTTCGCCTTTGCCTTCGCCTCACTGACTCTGCTCACAAGCACCGCGTTCGCCAAACCAATCTACATCACGGTGCCCCGCTCCTATGGGACCCAAGAGCCCGTGGCCGTAGACGTGGCCTTCGCCGGCAACGAAGCGGTGGAGCTGCGGGTGCTCAAACCCAACAACCTCGACACCTACGTGCGCGAGCAGGCCAACCTGCGCCGCGCCTACGTTGCGCCCACCACCATCGTGAACCCCGGGCGACACTTGGCCCGCGGCCTGAATGCCGTGTCACATCCCGGTGAGTTCCTGCTGCGCGCGCTCGACCCGAGCTTCCGCAAAAATCTCTCGGGCACCATGCCGGCCATGCCCAGCCTGTCGGGGCGCGCACTCTCCGACTTGGATGAAGGCCAAGAGAAGCTCGTCAATATCCCTGTGGGGCTTGTGCTTGTGCGCTCCGAGTGGCTCAACCTGGATTTGGGTGGCACCGATCGCGGCTTTGACGTGCCCGGCTTTGACATGTGGAGCTCCTCCCGTTCTGGCTTCCAAGAGCGGCGTGTCACGCTCAAGCCGCTGCCCGCAGGCGTCTACGTGCTGCAACTCGTGCAAGGTCGGGTGGAAGGCCAAGTCACGCTGGTGGTGAGTGACCTTAGCGTGCAGCTCAAACAAACCGATGGCGAGATCTTGGTGCGCACCGCCGGACGTGACCAAAAGCCTAGAAAAAACGCTGCCGTTCAAGTGTATCTCGGCGCCCAAGCCGGCCCCGGTGGCAAAACTGACGGCAACGGCGAGCTGCGCTTAAAGGTGAATGAGCCACGCTTGCTCGCGACCATCACCGACCAAGGGGACACCGCGGTCGTGGACACCGACTTCTACTCGACCTTGGCGGTGCAACCCGACGTGTTCATCTACAGCGACCGGCCCATTTACAAGCCCGGAGATGAAATTCGCTTCCGCGGCTTGCTGCGCAAACCGGCGTCGTTCTTGGCGCAGCTATTTGCCCCCAAGGACCGCGACATGGTGGTGCGGCTTCTCACGAGCACCGGCCGCGAGATCAACACGCGCGCCAAGGTTGACGAGTTCGGTAGCTTTTACGGCAAGCTCGATATCCCCGACGATATCGAAACCGGCGTCGTGCGCCTGGCCGCCGAAATCGATGAGCACGACTACCAAAGCGAAGCGCGCGTGCAGGCATACGTCAAACCCACCTTCTTTGTAGAAATGAGCACCGACCAAGATTCCATAAGCCCAGGCGACACCGTCACCGCCACGCTCAAAGCCCGCCGCTATGCGGGCGGTGTGCCGAAGGGGGCCAAGTACGAGGTGTTCTTGTATCGCACGCTGCTCACCACGCCCACCTGGGTGGACGACGCCGGTATGGGTGGGCAAGGGAGTGCGGTGACCTACGGCACCGTGTCTACCAGCGAAGGCAAGTTGTCGGTGCCGCTCAAGCTGTATTCGAGCGTCGAGGCACGCGCAGGGACCAACAGCGAATTCAGCCACTATGACCCTTGGGCCACCGCGGCGCTGTTCGATGACAAAGGTGAGGCCCAAATCAGCGTCGTGGTGCCGCCCTTGTCAGACGACGACAAAAAGGCGCGCCTGCCATTCAAGTACACCCTCACGGTAAACGCCCAAGATCCCGAAGGCGCCAGCGCTGCCGTCAGCCGACCGTTCTACTACGGCGAATGCGACGTGCGTGCGCAACTGGCCACCTCGCAAAGCTTCGTGATGCAAGACACCGAGGCCACGTTGTCCGTGCGCGCCATGACCCTTGCAGGACGCGGCTTCGGCGTGGCCCAAGGCGAAGTGCGTTACGTGCACCTAGATGCCGACGGCAAGTCGCACGAGCTGGGTAAGAAACCGTTTGCTACCGATGCCGATGGCATCTTCCGCGACCGCATCCCCACGAACAAGGTGGGCACGGTGCTTATGCAAGTGACGTTGCGCGACAAGAAAAACCGCGACACCGGCGACGAAACACGCCTGTTGGTGCTGGGCAAGGCGGGCGAAACAGTGGCCAAGGTGCCCGTGCTCACCGTGATGGCGCTGCCAAAACCAGTGGCACCCGGCGCCAAAGCTCAGCTGATTGCGTTGTTCCCAGATGGCTGGGGGCCCGCTGGCCAAAACCGCGGCTCGGTGTGGGTGACCACGAGTGGCAACGGCATCTACGACACTGAGCTTATGGAGGTCCAAGGCCAAAGCTTGGTGTACGAGTTTGAGGCCGAGCGCCGCTTTGGCAGCTCCGTGTACGCGGCCATTGCCTATCCCACCGCTAGCGGCCGTTGGGACGAACGCACGTTGGCGTTCCGTATCTTGGCCGAAGAACGCACCTTGCGCGTGCGCATCGAGCCGCAAAAGCCCGAACTGCCCCCCAACGCCGAGCAAACGCTGCAAATCAGCGTGGTAAATCACCAGGGCCAAGGTGTTACGGCACAGCTTTCAGTAGGCGTGGTGGACAAGGCGATCTACGCGCTACAGACCGAATTCCGCCCCAAAATCCTCGATTTCTTCTACCCGCTCGTGCGCAACAACGTCATGAGCTTCTACTCTGCAGAGTTTCAAGGCTACGGCTACGGCGAAATGCTGGCGCGGCTGCGGGCCCGTACCAAAGGGGCCGAGTTCGCCGCGGTAAAGCCGCCCAAGGTAAAACAAAAGGATGAGGACACCGCTTTCTGGCGTCCCAACGTGGTCACCGATGGCTCCGGCAACGCCCGCGTGACGTTCAAGCTACCCGGCAACAGCACCTTGTGGGTGGTCACGGCCGTGGCCGCCGACGCCGCAGGGCGCTTTGGCGAAGGCACCGCGGAGTTCCAAAGTCGCGCCGGACTTACGATGGTCGCAAGCATGCCGCAATTCTTGCGCGTGGGAGATACCGCGCAAGGCAGCGTGCGCTTAGCCACCGGCCCCAAAGAGAAAATCCGTAGCGTTGCCGTCGAGGTTGGTACCAGCGATGGGCTCAAAGCCGACACGGTTCATCAAAAGGTCGAGCTCAAAGCCAAAGACGAAGAGCTGGTGAGCTTCGCGCTCACTGCCAGTGCGGTTGGGCCCGGCAACATCGGCATGCGCCTGACCAGCGATGACGACACGCGCGTGGACAAGCGCAGCTTGCGCGTGCTGCCCGCAGCAGTGCCGGAGCGCGTCATGGTAAGCGCGTTGAATGGTGGCGAGCTGAAGCTACAACTCCCCAAGGGCGCCGAGGTCCAAGCGGTGGAGTTGACGCTCTTGCCCACCGCCATCGCCGCGGCCGTGGCGAGTGTACGCGATATGCTTACTTACCCTTACGGCTGCTTAGAACAATTGGTCGCCACCACGGTACCTAACATCGCGGTGGTGCGTACCCTGAAAACCGTGGGGGCCTTTGGCAAGCTCGACCCCGAATCGCAGGCGTTGCTCGAAGAGGCCAACTCCAGAGCCGTGCAAGGGGTGCAGCGCATCCTCGCATTGGCCACGAAAGGCGGCGGTTTTACTTGGTTTTCTGGTTACGACGAAGCGAGCCTGCCGCTCACGTTGATTGCCGTGGATGGCCTGACTTACGCGACCGAAGCGGGGCTTCTCGATCGCAACGATGCGCGGCTCACCGCTGGCGCTGCGTACCTCGCCAAAGCTGAAGACTTGCCGTTTGCGCTCGACGCCACGCGCACCTACGTCCTCGCACGTTTGAATGGCAAAGAGGAAGCGGCGCGGGTGCGGGCTCTCCTGGAGAATGCGCCTGCGGATGATATCTACAGCACCGCGTTGGCCATTTTGGCCGCCGAGGCTGCCGATGCCCTGGCCGAAAACAGTCTCAAGGCACGGGTGACCACGCTTCTTCACCAAAACCAACAAAACCTGGCGCGGGTGGCCGACTACCGCTTGGACGATGCCTTTTGGCGCTACCCGATGTCGCGCGTAGGTTTGGGCGCAATCGTCGCACATGCAGCCTCTCTGGGCAGCCGCGACCTCCCCACAGCGCGCACCCGTTTCATCAACGCACTGGGCGACTTGGGCAATGTCTCCACGTTCGACCAAAGCACGTTGTTGCTGCACAACTTGTGGCTGCTCACCGAAGAAGCCAAAGCACTGGGTGCGCTCACGCCACCTGCGGTGGAAACCAGCCAGGGCAAGGTGACCCTCAAACCCCGTGGCACCGGCCTATACGCCACGCTCGACAAAGCCGCCCAGAGCGCCAAGGTGGCTAGCTTCGACGGCGTTGCCATGCTCACGGCTGACGTGCTGTTGCCGCTAAGTGAGGTAGTACCGAAAGCCCAGGGCATGAGCCTCAAGCGTAGCTATTGGCTCGTGCGCCCCGACGGCCGCGAGCCGCTCAAGGATGGGGATACAGTGACGCAGGGTCAAATGGTCTTCGTAGAATTGGAGCTCGACGCCGACAGCGACGATTGGCGCAGCTCCCGCCGCTCGGCCTACTACGTGCTCGAAGACGCGCTCCCGGCCGGCTTTGAGCCGATGATTGAAGACAAAAAGTGGCGCGCCAAACCCTACGATTTGCCGCTCACGCATGAAGCACTCAAGCAACGCGCGCTGTCCCCCGACAAGGCGCGTTTCTTTTTTGAGGAGCCCGCAATCTGGAGCCGCTCGCCGCGCAGCATCGGCTACCTGATGCGCGCGCAGTTCCCAGGCACCTACGCCATCCCGCCGGCCCGCGTGACTGACATGTATGCCCCCAAAATCACAGCACAAACCGGTGCTGCAACCCTGTCTATCCGGGCATCCAAGAAGTAGGCGGCCCCCGATCAAACAGTCGCCGCCGGGGTTGTACCTATTGTGACTTGGCTTACGCTTTGGCTGCTCCTTAGCGCACCTCCTGAGTTCATCGCGGGGGAAGGCGTCGCTGTAGAGCCGGAGTTGTTGACCCTGGCCCACGACAGTTGGGCGGAGCTTGCGCGCCTGTTTGTCCAAGCCACTGGCAGCGATGCGCAGTCGCCTACCCTCGTTCGTTTGGAGACGCTGCCGCCTGGGGCTCGTTTGGGCGGCGCTTCGGAGCTGGGCCGCATCAGGTTGCACCCAGCCTTGTTGACGCGGCGCGACCCTAACCTCGGGCTGGTGTTAAAACATGAGCTGGCGCACCAACTGTTGTTGGTGAGCTGCCCCGCGGCGACTGATGATCGCTTATTTCATGAGGCGTTTGCTGTAGCCGCAAGCGGCGAGCTTGGCGCCTGGGTCGATGGACCCTATCTGTCGACCCCGCAGGCGGCACGTTTGTTGAGCCAAAGCCAGGAGCTCGACACTCCCGATCGCCGCCGGGCATTGAGTCGCCTGTTGAGCGAGAGTGAACCCGATGTGGGTGGCCTGCCCAAGGTGCTGCGTCGCCGATTGAACGCCTGCGCGAGCCACGCACGCTGGCAACAACCGCTCACCGTGGCGGAGCTAACCGCCGGAAACGCAACAGAGACTGCCGATGCCTGGCTGGTATTAAATCGCCACTCGGGCGAAGTGTTGGAGAGCCGCGGCGCGGCCAACTTGCCGATGCCGTTTGGTTCAATCCTCAAACCGTTCGTCGCCGCCGCGGGCGTCGCTGCGCCTAGCCTAGCCACTGAGCCGAGCCGCGACGTTTGGGCCTGCGGCGACGCGCTACCCAAAACCATGGGGCTGAAAGAAGCGCTGAGCCGCTCCTGCAATGGCTATTTCCTCGACTGGAACGATCCGGTGGCGCGCACGTTTGGCAGCTTTGGCCCGTTATTTCTGGCGTTGGGGCTGAGCCGCTTGCCACACGAAATGGCCGAAGCCATTGGCGCCAAACCGACGCTCACGTTATCGCCGTGGGCCGTGGCGCAGGCGTACCGCACGTTGGCGCTTTCGCGTCCAGATGTCATGACATGGCTGCAGCGCACCGCCCAGGTAGGCACACTCAAAGGGCTGCCCAGCTCAGCTGCACTTATGCGCTTCAGCGTCAAAACAGGTACGGTGCGCGACGCTAGCTCCAAACCACGCGTCGGTTGGCTCGTGGCGGTGACTCCTGACCTGGTGGCGGTGATGACCCAACACGAACGCGTGCCCCGCGAGTTTGCCGACGAATTTCTGGTCGCCTTGCAAGGCTTTGTCGAGCGCCGATCAGAACTCGCCGTCACCACTCAGGTTTTTGGACTTGTGCCGAGTGCCCAGGTGCAAGCTGAGTGCCGCGGGATTGGCGTGGTGGCCACTGCAACGTTGCAGCTGCTTGAAGCACAATCGCAGTCGCTTGTAAGCGCCGTGGAGCGTGGGCCCTTGTTATGCCTGGGGGCACCCTGGCTGATTCAGTTCCCCAAAAGCATCGCGCTCGCCAGGCAATATGCCGGCAGCTTTTCACTTTTGCCCTTGCCCCCGCCCACGGTACAGGCGCCGGGCACGGCCAAACAACAACGGGCTCGGCGGGGCTCGGAGCTGGCCTTCACCACATCGCTTGCGCGTTATGCCGTAGGTGTCGTGAGGTCCGAGGATGCCTCGGCCAAGGGCGAGGCGCGCACCGCGCTGTTGCAGGTGGCGGCTCACAACGTTTTTCACAGTCGCCACCCCGAGCGCCCCGTGTGTGACACGACCCATTGTCAGGTGTTTCTGGGCACAGTCGCCCCAGAGCCGCGCGACACCGAAAGCCTCGCCAAGGACTGGCTCGTCGAGTTGGGTTGGCTGCTGTTCTCGCAAGGGGGCGAGGAAGCATGGCATGCGTCACGGTCACTGGGGAGTGTGACGGCGCTCTTGGGTGAAAACCCTTCGAACCTGCATTTCGATGGTGAGCGGGTCTATTACCAACGCACCGTAAAACATGGCGACAGCCTGGTGGATGAGGCGGCAAGCCTGTCGTGCGAGTTGCTGCGCAGCCCGTTGCGCTTACCTAGCTGCCCAACGCAGGCCACGTTCACACCTGAGCAGGTGGAATTTTCGGGTCGCGGCAAGGGGCACGGCCAAGGGTTGGACGTAGAGTGGGCCAAGCGAAGCGGGTTGGATGCGAAGGCAATTCTGCACACCGCGTATGGGGCGCTTGCGAAAGAGGACTAAGCAATACTTGAGGCTTCGAGGTCTGATGCGCCACGCCGGCCGCGCACGCAGCCGACGTGCATGGGCACAGTGATCGGGTTTTTGACGGTAACATCAAGAAGCTTCAGCGCCGTCTCTTTCAACTCGGTGTTCTTCCCTAACCACAACGGCAGAAGTTGCTCGGCAAACAGGCGTTGGTTGGAGAGGGGCGGTGACAGCGTCAGCTCGATGGTATCGCGCCGTACCTCGGCCTCGACGGCACCGCTCTTGATCATGTCTTCGCGCCAGGAATCGGCGTCTACCAACTCGGGTGGCTGCTCGATAAGGGCATGAAACACGGGATCGTGCTCATGGCCCTTGAGGCTCGGTCCCAGCGCCGTGGCCAGCTCGGCAAAGGTCGCGCGTAACGGTGCGGCAATGAGCAAAAGCCCGCCCGGGCGCAATACCCGTAGCGCCGCCCGAATCACCGGCCGCGCAGGTTGCAGCTGTTCGCGCGCCAGTGCCGCCCACACCAGGTCGAAGACGCCCGGAGCAAAGGGCAGGCGCGTGCGCAAATGCTTACGGGGAAACACCACCCTGCGCAACTCGCGGCTCAACTGCTCATGGAAGACACGCAACTGTGCCCGGTCTTCGGAGAGCGCCACAATGCGCGAGCCTTTGGGCAGGCGCCGGTGGATCGTAAGCGTCGAGCCGCCAGTGCCGCAGCTTAAATCGAGGGCATTGATAGGCTGCTCGTAGCGGTCGAGGTTGCGCTCGACGATGTGCACAAAATGATGTTGGTAACGCTCGACCGGATCTTCGGAGAGGTCGGCCAACAGGCCGCTACGCACGACCCGCACGGTACCCTCAATGCGAGGCGGCTCTGGGGCAGCGCTCTCCGGGCTCATGCGGCGAGACTAGAGAGTTGAGCTGTGCGAGTCAATCTGGGTGTCGCCCATTTGGCGGTTGACACATGCTCACGGGTGGATATAATGAACAAAGAGTCATTATTCATATGCGCTACAAAGAACCAGGTAAAGAGACCGCCATCCTGCACGCCGCCATTAAGGTGTTTGCCGAACAGGGCTATCACAAAGCCCAAATCTCGCGCATCGCAGAACATGCCGGCGTCGCCACCGGCACGGTGTATCTCTACTTCGGCAACAAGCGCGACATTTTGCTTAAAATTTTCGGGGAGATGTGGGCCGTCGTCGCCAAGCAGTGGGCAGCCATTGCGAATGATACGGGGCTTACGGCCGAAGGTCGCCTAGATGCACTCATCGACGTGGTGTTCGACGTGTGTGCACCACAGCCTGAGTTGGCGATTCTGTTGGCCAACGAACACAGTTTGCTGTTGCACAACCACCGCGAAATATTCCCCAAAGAATACGACCAAGCCCTTGAAATTGCACAAAAAATAATCATCGATGGGGTCACTAAAGGGGTCTTCGATAAGGACGCCGATCTGACTTTTTTGCGCCACTTCATCATTGGCGGCATGCGCGAAGCACTGCACCAGTGGAGCATCAATCCTAAAGAAATCCAGCTTGGCGACATTCGCCGCCACGCCAAACGCACTCTCAAGCACGGCATCCTGAGCCACTAACCGAAGGATTTTCCACCATGCCGAGCAGTTTAGTTAAAATGACAAACGCTTCATTATTCATTTCAGTTCTGACACTGCCTGGGTTGGCAAGCGCCCAAGAGCTGAGCCTGGCCGATGCGGTGACCCAAGCACTCACCCACAACGAGGCGCTGCGCCAAGCCGACTTGCGGCTCGAAACCAAAAGCGACGAGGCCGGCGCCGCCCTGGGTAACTTCCTGCCCACGATTTCGATCACGGGCGCCTACTCGCACTTGGATGACCCGCTCATCATCAACTTGGACCCAATCCGGGATGGCATGATCCAACTGCAATCCCAAAACATGACCGAGTTCGCCAACAGCTACACCGTCATGCAAGGCGGCGCCCCCTTGAGCGCCGAACAACGCGCAGGCCTCACGAGCCAAAACGCCGCCAAGCTCGACGCCGTCATGCCACACTTCGAAAAAACCCTGAAAGAACAAGACAGCGTCACCATCACCCTCACCGCAGTGCAACCGCTTTTCACCGGCGGCAAACTGTACGCCGGACTTATGGCCGCCAAAGCCGAAGAACGCGCAGCCCAGGCCGACAAAGAACGCACCCAAAACGAAGTCGTACGCGAAGCCATCAACAACTATCTGGCGGTGGCACTGCTGAACCAAGTGCTGGAAGTGCGCCAAGCCGTGCTCGTAGGCATGCAAAGCCATCGCGATGACGCCCTCAAACTCAAAGCCACCGGACTCATTGCCGAAGTGCAGGTGCGCCGCGCCGAAGTCGCCGTGGCCGAGGCCGAGCGCGCGCTCTTAGATGACTCACTCAAACAAGAGCTGGCCATGCTTTCACTCAAGCGCACGTTAGGACTACCCGAAACCGCGCCCCTTGTCGTACGCGAGCGCCTGAGCTTTCACCCCTACAGCACCGCATTGGCGGATTGCCTGCAAGAAGCGCAGGCCACCCAGCCGCTGTTGAAATTGGTCGACGCCAAAGCCTTGGCCGTGGCGCAAAAGGTGGTGGCAAGCCGCGCCGAATTCTTGCCACAGGTGGCCGCGTTCGGCCGCTATGAGCTGTACCGCAAAGATCTGTCGGCCCTCGACCCGAACTGGGTGGTGGGTGCACAACTTTCCATCAACCTGTTTTCGGGCCTGAAGGATTATCACCGCGTCAGCGCCGCCGAACACCAAGCCGCCGAAGTGGCAAGCCTGCGCGCCGATACCGAACGCAGCCTGTCGTTGTGGGTCAACCGCGCGCATCGAGATGCCGAAGGGGCCGCTAGCCGTTTCCAAAAACTCGATGCCAACCGGACCCTCGCAACCGATGCCCTGCGCTTGTCCGAAGAGCGTTTCCACAGTGGCTTTGGCACGTCACTCGAAGTGGTGGACGCCCGTCTGGCGGCCCAGCGCATCGACGTCGACCGCCTGTTGGCGCTGTTTGATTACTATCGGGCACTCAGCGACCTAACCGTCGCGATGGGTCACCCGGAACGCCTCGTGTCCCTCTTTGCGGCTTTGGAGAACTAAAACCATGAACAAAAAGACCATTATTTTCCTGTTGTTACCGATTAGTGCCGCGCTCACCGCCGGAGCCGTATTGGCGCGCCAAGCGGCGGCCACAGGCCCCGAGGTGATCACCGGCACCGTCGAGACCACCGAAATCGACTTGGGCTCCAAGGTGCCCGGTCGCGTGGCAGAGGTCCGGGTGCACGAAGGCGACCCAGTGAAACGCGGGGAGGTGCTGGCGGTGATTGCGAGCCCAGAGCTCGAAGCCAAAGTTGCCCAAGCGAAAAGCGTGGTCGAAACCGCGCAGGCCAAAGCCCGGTTGGTTACAAAGGGCGCACGCAGCGAAGAGCGCGAGGCAGCGCTGCGCTTGTATCTGCAAGCCAAGCATGGCGCCGACCTAGCGCAAAAGACGTTTGTGCGCGTGGAGTCGATGTTCAAGGCGGGTGTGCTCTCCGAGCAAGAACGCGATCAGGCATTCACGCAGGCCGAAGCCGCCCGCGAACAGATGGATGCTGCCAAGGCCAAAGCCGATATGGCCGAACATGGTGCCCGCGCCGATGAGATCTTGGCCGCCCAGGCCGCCTTGCGCCAAGCCGAAGGCGCCTTGGCCGAGGTGGAGTCGTATCAGCGCGAGCTGAACCTCGTAAGCCCGTTGGATGCCGTGGTGCGCGAGCGCATTGTCGACCCCGGTGAGCTGGTGGCCACTGGTTACCCCGTGTTGACGCTGTTGGATTTGAACGACGCCTGGGTGGTGTTGCAACTACGCGAAGATCGCTTGGCGGGTATCAAGCAAGGTGACGCGCTCACGGGCGTGGTGCCAGCGTTGGGCAACAAGGCGGTGCATTTCACGGTGAGCCAAATCGCGGCGATGGCCGATTTTGCCACCTGGCGGCCGACTCACCAAAAAGGTGAGTTCGACCTGCGTACCTTTGAAGTTCATCTCCGCCCCGATGCACCGGTTCCCGGTTTGTTGGGTGGCATGACCGTCAATGTCGAGTTGGCTGCACGCGCGGAGTAGTGTCATGAAAGCCCTACTCACCACCGCGCGCCGCGAACTGTCGCGCATCAGCCGGGAGCCGTTGTTGTGGCTGGTCGATCTCGCCCTGCCACTGGGCATCGGCCTGTGGCTTTTGGTGACCTACCAACCGGGCTCCGTTCGCGAATTGCCGATTGTGGTGGTGGATCAAGATCAAACGTCGTTCTCACGCATGCTCACCCGCGCCCTCGATGCCACCTCGGGGATCAAGGTACAGGCGAGCGCCACACGCCCCGAGGCCATTATCGCTGCGCTGCAAGCAGGTCGCGCCCAAGGCGGGGTCGTGCTCCCCGACGGCCTGATGCGCCAAATCAAGCGTGGCGAAAACGCCGAGTTGGTGCTTTACGCCAACGCCGCCAATATCGTGGTCGGCAACACCTTGGTCAAAGAGGTGAGCACCGTCAGTCGGACCCTTAGCGGCGGCATCACGCTGCGCCGCGCCCGTGCCCAAGGCCTAGATGCCGTGCACGCCCTCGCAGTGGCCGAGCCCATTCACATCAACAGCCAAGTGCTGTTCAACCCGACCTATAGTTACCTGTCGTATATGGTGCCTGGACTCATCGCCGCGCTGTTGCAGCTGTTCGCGATGCTCGCCGGTGTCATGGCCTTTGACCCAGAACACCACACCCTGGCCGATAAGCACACCGCCGCGCTGCCGTGGGTCTTGGGCAAAATGCTGCCGCATCTGTTGTTGCTGTGGAGCACCGCCTGCGTCGCTTTGGCACTGTTCGTTGCGGTATTTCACGGCGAGCCTGCCACGCATGCCTTGCGGCTCGTGCCGTTGTACGGCGTCTACCTCGCAGGCTCGTTCGGTCTCGGCATGACACTGGCAACGCTGTTGCCCCGCACCTCGTTGGCGATCGAGGTGGCGCTGTTCTTGAGTACGCCAGCGTTCATTTTGAGCGGCATGAGCTTCCCCTTTGAGGCCATGCCCAAGCTGCTCGTGGCATTCGCCAAGTTGCTGCCCTTCACCCACTACCTCACCGGAGCGCTGCAAGTGCACGCCATGAATCAGCCGCTTGTCGCAGCGCTGCCGGCCTTGGTGTGGTTGGGGGCATTGGGCATAGGCGCGGTGGGCATCACCGCAACCAAACATGCCTGGCAGGCTCGTGCGGGCCTACAAGAGGGGGTGTCATGAAGCCGCTATTGAACGTGTTTCGGCGCGAAGCGTACCTGGTCAGCCATGACTTCGATTTGGTGGTGATGCTGGGAGTGGTGCCGCTTGTGTACGGCTTCTTCTACGGCTCGGTGTACGTGCACAAAGGCGAGCGCAACATCGCCCTCGCCGTCGTAGACAACTCAGGCAGCGCTCGCTCACGCGCCCTAAGCCGCGCCCTAGACGCCCACCCGATGCTCGCCGTGGTCGACCTCCCCGACGAGGCCGCCGCCGAAGTTGCGCTCGTTGCGGGTGACATCCAGGCGACCTTGGTCATCCCTAAAGACTACGCCGCGAAGCTTGCCTCCGGTCAGCGCGCACAGCTGGGGTTGCTGCTCAACAACAACCGTTTTCTCACGAGCAACGATACCCTGCGCGCCGTAAGCGATGTGGTGGGCACACTCGGCGCCGAGCTACGCACTCGCCGCCTCGAAGCGCGCGGCCTGCCCACCGCGCAAGCCGCTAAACGCACCGAACCGTTGACGGCCGTTCTCAAACCCCTCTTCAATGCGACTGAAACTTATGGGGATTTTATCATTTTTGGGGTCTTAGCACTGATCCTCCAGCAGACGCTGCTCGTGGGCGTGGCCGAGGCGATGGCCCGGGAGCGCGAAACCAAAAGCCTAGGTGCCCTGATGCAGGCCGCCAATACCAGCCCACTCACCGCGGTGGTCGGCAAGAGCCTGTTTTATTTGGCATTGTTTGCAGCTTACACCTTGTTTGTGATGGTGGTGCCGTTTGCCGTATTTCACTTACCAATGCGCGGGGCTTGGTCGGCCTTGGTACCATTGTTCGGGCTGCACTTTGTGGCAATCATTGGCCTGAGCCTGTTTCTGTCGTCGTTTTTCAGCCGCAAGCTCAGCGCCCTGGTGCTCTTTATCGCGACGTCGTACCCGTTGTTCTTGGCATCAGGCTACAGCTGGCCACTTTCGGCTATGCCGGCGCCGATGCGGGCGTTGGTTTTGTTGCTCCCCACCACCCATTTCTTTGCAGCTTACACGCGCATTGCCAACATGGGCGCGAGTCTTGACCAAGTGGTCCCGGAGATGCTCGCACTTCTCGGCATGGCGGTGGTTGGCATTGGCCTAGCCGTTTGGCGGTTGCACACTCTCACCCGAGGGTCACGGGTTGCCGACGCGCTTGCGGTGGTAAGCGTTTAAGAGGTCGTCAATCTCGTCTTTTGGCAATCCAAGGTCGCGGCCGATGTCGCGCACGGCGGCACTCTCGTCGTCGGTGAGTTGGTGGTCGGCAGTGGCCACGGCTAGCACGCCGTGCATCAGCTTGTGCACGTCGTCGGGGGCGACCATTTTGCGAAACTGCTTGGTGATGCGACTGGCATCTTGGTCGGCGAATAAACGGTGTTGGCCTTTGGCGATTTCCACCACCAACGCCGCCTGCTCTGCGGTGAGGCTGCCGCTCACCTGCACCAGGTCGGTCATCGCGCGGGTTTCGGCGTCGGAGAAATGCCGGTCGGCATGTGCCACCCGGCCAAGCACAAAGGCAAACGTTGCGAGGTAGCGCGACACACCGGCCGGCAATTGCTCCAACGAGCTTGAGACGCTGCGCACCAATGTCTGGGCGACATTCTCGGAGTCACTCTTGCCAATGAATTTGAACAGCCCCATCGGCCCTATTGATAATCCGGCGGCGCATGCCCCGAAAGCGTGAGTGTCAGCGTCACTGCGGTGCCGGCTTCAAGGGTGGGCAAGGTACAGCGTTCCAGTGGCCAGATACCCAGCCCGACAGCTTCGCTGGTGCGCGCGGTTAGCATTTGCTCGGCCGTACCCCAGCGCAGGTACTGACGAACCATCCCTTGGGTATCCACGAGCTCCGACACCACCACCTCGCCGACGTCTGCCAGTGCTGGCGCAAGCAGCGTGCGCGTAGCGCCTGGTGCAAGTAGGTTGGGAGCGTCGGCAGCCACACCGTCGCCGCGAGGAATTTCCAGGTTCAGGCCATTTTGTTCAATTGCGATCGTGGCCAGGTCGACGTCGACGTCGCCGCGATTGCTCAGCAATAACTCACTTGCGATGTCACCGCTCTCGGTCGCGAGCTGCACCTGGGTCACCACCACACCGAACGCTGGCGTCTCGCGCCACGGACGCACTGCCGAGCAAGAATCCCACGTGTCCAAGACCTCCGAGATCTCTAGGTTTGTCACCCCGGGGGTCGCTTGAGCCGGAAACCACGCGAGACTTGAATTTGCGAGATTCGGGTTGGCACTAAGAGATTCCCCCAGCAACCGCACCGGCAAAACCGTCTCGGCAGCGCTCTCCCATAGGCCTGCGCCAACGGCCGCGTCGGCCCAGATGACATCGGCTTCTCCCCAGCGCACGTAGCTTTGTGCGCCTACGAAGTCTGTTGGCGACGCGCTTCCGGGAGCCAACACCAACAACTCGCCCGCGTCTGGAACGCTCGTGAGAACCAGCGACACCTGTGCCAAAGCGCCGGCCTCCACGGTTTTTGCGACCTGTACCACTTCGCAGCCGCCGGTGTGGCAGAGCCGGATGCCGAACAGATCAAGCGTCGCACCAGACAGATTCTGCAGCTCCACCCAACCCAGACCCGCAGCATCGAACCGCGACGGTTGCACTTCAGTGAGCTGCAACACCCGGGTGGCGGCAGGGCATGGCGCTACACTCGTTGAGAGCGCAGTACTCGTGATGCAGCCATCCCCGTCGCCCTGGTGCACCACGGCAAGGCTTTCGGGCATTGGGTAGGGCAGCGCCACGAAGGTCGCGGCTTCGGGGAGCGCCATCATTTGGGCTGAAGCAACATAGGCCAACCCGACCGGCCGCGGATCGCCGCCCCAGGCCAGGTAGCTCTGCGCAAAGCCCTGCGGATCGATGAGGGCCACCTCCCCGAAGTTGCGCTGCGCCATCAAGAAGTCCGCAACGTTGATTCGCATCGGCGTACCATTCGCAGCCAGCGTCACCCCTTCGAGGCTATCGGAAACCGCACGGCAATTTCCGAGGGTCGAGCTACACAAGAAGTAGCCGGAAAGCGCAACGTCACTGCCGGTGGTGCTGACAAGCTCCACATAGCCTTCAGCATCAGCCCGGCCCGCGTATACAGCCTGGATAGCGGCGCCCACGAGCGTCGGGCGGACCACCGGCGTAATCACCGGACGCCCAAGCCCTTCACCATAGGTTTTGTCGCTGCACCCGGCCACCAAGCAAACGAATACGACCAAGAAACGCTTCATAGCGGCGTCATGTATCACGGCAACGGCGGCTAGCGGAACCGGGCTTGCTCAAAAAGGTTGAGAAGAACGCGCACTTTGAGCATGATGCCGCTATGGGCAACGAAATAAACACTAAGCAGTTCTCTGGACATCAGGGTTTCGTCGTCAAAGATACCAATACCAACGGAGTGCTGGACGCCGGCGATGAGGTACGCAAGTTGGTGGTGGACGAAGGCGTCAAAGGCCGCGTCGACACCAAGAACGACAAGCTATCCGATACACCTGTTGCGTTCGACGATCCGGAGTTTGCGGCAGCTCGACGTGACTTTGTCGACAAGCGCGCGGCCGTGGACGGCCTGTGGTCCAAGCTACAATCGGCAAGCAAACCAGGAGCAAAGCCACCCGAGGCGACGTTTAGGTCATTGGCTGAAAACGCCCGGCAACTCTCCAATAGCAACGCCGCGCCGCGACTGCGTGGTGAAGCAGAGCAAGTATGGTCGGCTGCAATGGGCATCATTGCGCGCGACTACTGCAGTTGGTTCTTGAGCAAGGCCGACGCTGGCGCCGAGGGCTATCGCGCCATCAAGAGCGCTGCCCTCACCGATCCTACAAACGAAAGAGCCTGGGCTGGCCTTGCCATCGCTTGGTTGCTCACCAACGAAGGCGTAAAATCCTGGGGCGATATGGGCCTGTCGAGCGCAAAAAAGAAGGGCGTCGACATTGTCACCGATGGCCCATTGCTCGTGGCCGGCCTCAATCGCTTCCCTGAGGATGCCACGTTGCAGTTGTACCTCAAGGCCGTCCTGGATGCTCAGCAGCAAGCCGGCCGCGCAGTGGACCCCGGCGTTCGCGATGGCATCGATGCCCGCTTGCAGAGCCTAACCGCCCGCGACCCCGCCGCCGTTGCCAGTGCCCGCGCCCGCCTAGATGAATACGGCAAATCCGCTGCGGCCGCTGCCGGAAAGTAGTTCCAAACGATCCGATCCTTGATCCTCCGAATGCCGCCGAGGCGCTATGCTATAGCCGATCCGCAAGAGTTGGCTGGGGACCAAAGCTGACTCGAATGGCTGCAGGCTAAGCGCACACGCTTAAAAAAGATTGAGAAGCGCACGGAGTTTGCGCATGATGCAACGATGGGCAATGAGATAGATGCTAAGCGATTCTCTGGACACCTAGGCTTCGTCGTCAAAGACACCAACAACAACGGGCTGTTGGATGATAGCGACGAGGTACGCAAGTTGGTGGTAGATGAAGGCGTCAAGGGCCGCGTCGACACCAAGAACGACAAGCTATCCGATACACCTGTTGCCGCCAACGACCCGGAGTTGCTCGCGGCTGTAAGTGACTTTGTCGACAAAAGCAAAGCCGCAAATGGGTTGCTGCGCGAAGTCTCAGAGCTCAACAAGGATCTTGAGACAGCCCGTGCCGGCAAAGGTCCCAAACCGCCCGAAGCGCGTGTGTCGAGCTTGGCAGACAACGCCCGACGCCTCCGTGAAAGCAACGCGGCACCAAGCTTACGTGCCGAGGCAGAGCTGGTATTGTCCTCGGCACTGGGACTTACGGCCGACAGCTACCGGGATTCGCAACTCGCCAAGATGGGCCCAGGCAAAGAGGCTTACCGTACCCTTAAAGACGCTGTTGCCACCGACCCCGAGAATCGAAATGCGTGGATCTTCTGCGCACACGCCTGGCTAGGCCTCAACGCCGCCATGGAATCGAAGCCCGGCTTGGTTAAATGGCTGGCTAAGCTGGCCGGTGTTAACCCCGAAGCCGATGCACGCATGCTAGCCAGCGGCATGCAGAAGTTTTCGGGCGACCCAGTTCTCCAGGTGTACCTGCTCGAAGTTCTGCGCGCCCAACAACGCGCTGGAGTAACGGTCGACGCTAAGTTGCTAACCAACATAGAATCCGGCGTGAGTGAACTGGCTATTAGCTATCCCAAGGACGTCGAGGTTACTCAGCGCGCCATCGACAAGGTACGCAGCGATGTTCTGGCCCGCGTGAGTGGCTAGCTTTTCACCGCCCGTATCACCACGCCGCTCATGCCAGCGCGCTGCAAGTCACACACCCTAAACCCCACCAACGCCGACGTTAGATCCAACGCCGCGGTAAAACGCGTCAGCAACACGCCGTTGGTGTAGTAGGCTAAATACTTGCCACTGCGAATTTCCAGCTTGTGGGTGTTGGTGACCTTGCCCGCATCGCCACGCAAAGCGGTGTCCATGCGCCAAGGCATCGGCTCAGGTTCGTTGGCCTCCTTCAATGACAACCACACCACCGTCTGACCGTTTCCCGAAACGCCAAACGTGTAGTAATCCGCGCGGGTGGTGCCCAACACCAGGCCGTAGCCGGAGTTCTGTACGCCTTTGTGCCACGTGGTGCGCCACTCGACATCCACATCGGCCGGCAGCAAACTCGGGACAGGCACCATCTCCATCGAACACTTGTCGTTCTTAGTTTCGATGAGGTACTGGCCGTCCTTCATGTCTGCGTTGTAGTAGGTGCCATCAGGCCAAACCGGCCATTTGCGGCCATTGTCCCGAAAATCCTCAAGAAACAGCACGGGCCCAGCCGTACCTGGGCTCGAAGCGGGCGGCGATGCAGGCGGCGTCAAGGGGCGTACGGCGGGTGCCAACGACAGCAGCTCGGCCACCGCCTGATCGATCGCGCGGGCGTATAAAGATTCGTCGTCCTCTACCTCGCCCGAGCCGCGCCGGACGTTTTGCTCTTGGGTATCAATGAGGCTCAGGTTGATAAACAGGCGTTTGCCGAGCTTACGCACCGAACCAGTAAGCAGGTAGCGCGTGCCCAAGGCCCCGCCGATATCGGCCGCGCATTTCACCGCATCGCAGCCCACCAGTTCTCGCATTTTGCTCTGCTCGAACTGCGCCGAAACATCTTCGGGCGTGATCACCTGAAACTTGCCGGCGCGCGTCACCGCGACCACCATCAGCTCCGAGAGCGTCTCGGCTTTATCGTTGCTAAGCACCTTGTTCTTGAGCGGCAGCACCAAAACGCTCGGTGGGCTTTCCGCCTGCGCGGGCGCACACATTAACACCACCAACAGGGCCCACGCCCATGAGCATCGCATCGTCATCGTCAGCATCCCCGGCGCCGGAATTTCACACGTCTGCCGCAGTTGCGCAATGGGGGTGACGGCGATAGAGGTCATGGGCCGTGTGAATCCAAGGAGCTCAACCCATGCGCACGTGGCGCGTTAGCTTTATCGCTTTGGTCTTGCCTTGCCTCGTCGCCGTGCCCAACACGGCCCTGCCCTGCACCACGTTCCTTTTGAACCAAGACGGCCCGGTGGTTGGCAAGAGCTACGACTGGAGCCTGCACGACGGGCTCGTGCTCATCAACAAGCGCAACGTCAAGAAGGTCGCGATTACCTTCGAAACCGCGCAAGTGCCGGCGGAGTGGATCTCCAAGTACCAGAGCGTGACGTTTAACCAGTATGGCCGCGAATTGCCGAATAGCGGCATGAATGAAAAGGGCCTGGTGGTGGAGGTGATGTGGCTGGACAGCAGCATCGACGAGCCAACCGACAGTCGCCCCACGGTGAACGAGTTGCAGTGGCTACAACGGTCGCTCGATTTGTATGCCTCCGTGGCGGAGCTGGTGGCGGAGTTACCCAGCGTGCGAATTGTCACGGCGTTCGGCCGACTTCATTACCTTGCTTGTGATGCCACCCTAGCCTGCGCGGCCATCGAACTGGTGTCAGGTGAGCTCGTGGTAAGCACCGGCGCAAGCTTACCCGTGGCCACCCTCACCAACAACACGTATGCAGATTCCCTCGATTATTTAAGCCAGTTCGAGGGTTTTGGGGGCACCCATCCGCTCCCATCGGGAAGTGGCTCCCTGCCCCGTTTTGCCCGCGCCGCAAGCTTGAGCCAAAACCCCACCGAGGCGACCGGCCTGGATTCAGCGGTGGCCGTCCTAGACAGCGTCTCACAAGGCAGCTTCTCCAAGTGGAACCTGATCTATTTTCCAAGCACTCGGCGCGTTTACTTCCGCACCTACAACCAACCCACGCTCAAGTGGCTAGGGTTGTCCAAGTTCGACCCGAGCTGTGACACCCCGGTGATGGCGCTGGATATTGATAGCCCGCTGGAAGGCAGCGTCACCACCGCGTTTGTGCCCTACACCTCCGAGCTAAACGATGCGCTGCTAGACAAGACGGTGGGCCCCAACCAAGCCTACCTGCCAAATGGCACCCTCGCTGTGGTGCAGCGCTATCCCGAAACCACGGTCTGCCAAAACAACGTGGTTCAAGAGCCCACGGACACGACCCACGCGGCCACCACCGACAACGACGCGGGCGGCTGCAAAAGCCAACCGGGGTCTATGATGGGAGCCCTGTTGGTCGTGAGCTTGCTTGTGGGCCGTCGGCGCACGCAGGTGTGATAGCGCTGCTAGGTGGTGGAGGGATCGGCAAAGACCTTGGCGCAATGAATCCGCTCGGCCATGGCCTGACGCATGCTCTCTTCTTGGGCGGCCGTCGGATGACGCGCCTGACAATACAGGTCGAACGCCTCGCGGGCCTGAATCTCCGTGTTCAACACGTCACCGCGAAACGCGAAACTCCGGGAACGTGACCAGGCCGCCTCGGCCCGTGCTTCGCAGTCAGCATTCTGCACCCAGGCCCGAATCGTCAACACCGATTGCCGATCAAAGTCGGCGCTGGCGGGCACTCCCAACGACCGCGCATGCGCCACGTTCCCGCGCACGCCCGCCCGGTTCCATCCTAGGTAATAAACCTCGCCACGGTTGGCGCTGGCCTCTAATTTATCCCAGGCAGCAGCCACCTCAATGGCAGCCACCTGTCGCTGCAGGTGAGCCAGGCTCCGGCGATGCGCACGGACGAACGGCTTAGCCACGGGTCGGCCAGCGGCTTCGATCTGTTGTTCCAGTGCTTGATAAGCGCGTTGGGTTTTGGCGCGCGCCGAGCTCGGAGTGCGCTCACCCTCGCCCCGCTTCGCAATGCGCGTCTGCGTCACCGCCTGCTGCACCTTGGCCAATGAGTCGCCAAGATCTTGAGCGGTGCAACCCGACGTAGAAACATCAGCAACAGCAAAGCCCATGCGAGCAGTGATCGACGACATCTGTGCCTCCGACATCGGCCGTGCCTAAAGACGACCTACTGTGGCGAGTATCGGCCAACACGTAGGCCCGGTTGCTTAAAATTTATCTAATTATTGCGGGGAGTTATGAAGAAACAGGCAGAACGACGCAGACGTGGCGGCTAGCGCGCGGCGCGGATCGCGTTCATGGCGAGCGCCCACTCGCGGTCTTCCTTGTCGGGGGTGTTTGTGCAACCTCCCAACTTCTCGTGAATGGCGGCGGGTGTGTTGGCAAGGGTCGCTCCGGCCTTGGGAGTCGATTGCGAACCCGGAATAACGCGGTCGCGGGTCGCGAGCATCCACTGGTAGTCTTCGTGGTCGGGGTGGTTTACGCAGCCGCCGTGAAACCCTGGGCGCACTGCGGCTTGCTCTTGGACAACCGGAGCCTCCGCAACGGTCGTGCGAGTATTCATTGCCGGCTTGCTTTGGATTGACAGGTTCAGACTCATTGTAGTCTCCACGGCGGCAACAATCCGGCCGGTTTTACGTTTGCTCTGTTGTTGGTATCGTCGCCATCGAAGAGGTGTTGCGAAAATCGCCGCACGTCGACTCTAATTATCGCCTCATGATTGCAAAAATACCTGTAAATACATGTGGTTAATACATGTTTCTGGGAGGCAGCTGAAATGTGTTGGGGAGTGTCTAGCGAGCGATTTTTTCGATGATGCCATTCAACTCTTCGAAGGAGCCGAATGAGATTTCGAGTTTGCCTACGCCCTTGCGGTGATGCAGCCGGACCTTGGTGCCCAAGGCGCGTTGCAGCTTTTCTTCCACCGCCGTTTCGGCGGGGGTTTTGCCATCCTTGGGCGCTTTCTTCTTGTTGGCATCGACGATGGCACGCGCTTGGTGCTCAGCCTCGCGCACCGACCAACCGCGTTCCACAATGCTATGGGCCAACTTTTCGATGGCGGCGTTTTCGCCCAGCGTCATCAGGGCACGGGCATGGCCGGGGGTGAGCTTGCCTTCGGCCATCAGTTTCAGCACGCCGTCGGGCAGGTTGAGCATGCGCAGGCTGTTGGCCACAGTTGCGCGGTTTTTGCCCACCGCTTGAGCCACCTGCTCTTGGGTCATGCCGTGATCACGAATGAGCCGGGAGAGTGCCTCGGCCTCTTCGAGCGGGTCGAGGTCTTGGCGTTGCACGTTTTCGACCAACGCCACCTGTAGCGCTTCAGTATCGGAGAGCTCCTTAACCACCGCTGGGATTTCGTGCAGCCCGGCTTTTTGGGCCGCGCGCCAGCGCCGTTCGCCCGCGACGATTTCGTAGGCCTCGCCTTTGCGCCGCACCACGATCGGTTGCAACACGCCTTGCTCGGCAAGCGAGTTGGCCAACTCTTCGAGCGCTGCATCGTCGAAATGCTTGCGCGGCTGCGATTTGTTGGCGTGGATTTTTTCGATCGCCAGCGACCGCAAACCTTGTTGGGACGTGCTGACGTTGGCTGCGGTGGGGATAAGCGCCGCCAGGCCTCGCCCCAAGGCCTTGCGCTGCGGATTGTCTTTGTTGGGCATTTCCATCGTAAAACTCCTTACGCGGCGCTGGCCGAGGCCGGGCTATCCAAAAACTCTCGGGCCAGCTCGATGTAGCTCTGACAGCCGCGCGAGGCGATGTCGTATAGCAGAATCGGTTTGCCAAAACTGGGGGCCTCGGAGAGCCGCACGTTGCGCGGGATCACCGAGTTGAACACTTTGTTGCCGAAGTTCTGGCGCACGTCGTCGGCCACCTGCCGGGCCAAGTTGTTACGCGCATCGAACATCGTAAGCAATACGCCTTCGATCTCCAGGTCGGGGTTCGGGCCGCTCTTCACCATTTCGACGGTGCGCACCAACTGGCTCAAACCTTCGAGAGCGTAGTACTCGCACTGCATCGGGATAAGCACCGAGCGCGCAGCGCACAAGGCGTTGAGCGTGAGGATGCCTAACGACGGCGGACAATCAATAAGCACGGTGTCGTACTCATCGCCAATCGCGGCGAGGGCGTTTTTGAGCATGAAAAAGCGATCTTCGCGGGCCGACAATTCTACCTCGGCACCGTACAAGTCGGGACCACTCGGCACCACCTGCAACGTGGCCAACTCGGTATTACGACGCAGTGCGGCAATGGAGGCTTCCCCGAGCATCGCGGCGTACACCGATTGTTCCAACGGCTGCGGGGAGACCCCCAAGCCGCTGGTAGCGTTGGCCTGAGGATCGATGTCCACCAAGAGCACCTTGCGCTCGGCGGCAGCGATGGAAGCGGCGAGATTTACAGCGGTTGTAGTCTTACCGACGCCACCTTTTTGGTTGGCGATTGCAACGATCCGGGCCATTGCCACGCTCCTTTGCGACCGTGGCACCATAGCCGATCTCCCTGACAGGTTGCCAAGTTTTTCACCGATCTAATGCTGTTTCACGTGAAACAGAGATCACGGCCGCGGCTGCTCATCAAGGCATGAGCGACGACACGAGCGTGGCGATTGTGGATGAGGTGTCACATCGGCCAAAGATCGTTTTGAGGTTTTCTTGGGTCGCCCCAACCCGTTGCTATCTGCGCGTAACAGGAGTAGAAGTGACGGGTATCGGTAGTTTGCACTTGTTGATATCGCACTGCCTGTTGCTGTTCCGTTATCACTGTTGCGACGCCATCCATGAACGCGCCCTGTCGGGCCGTCTAGGAGTGTTCCCTTGCGTTTCGATGAACTAAATTTGCACCCCACCCTCCTCAAGGCTGTCCAAGAAGAGGCGTACGAGACCTCGACCCCCATTCAGACTCAGGCGATTCCGCACATCTTGGCCGGTCGCGACCTATTGGGTTGCGCCCAAACCGGCACTGGCAAGACTGCCGCCTTTGCGCTGCCGATTTTGAATCGTTTGCTTTCGAACCCGCGTAACGCTCGCCACCCCCGCGTGTTGGTGTTGGTTCCCACCCGTGAATTGGCCACCCAAGTGGGTGAGAGTTTCCGCACCTACGGTCGCCATACCGGCCTCAAGTGCACCACGGTGTTTGGGGGTGTCAGTCAAAAAGCCCAGGAGAACGCTTTGCGGGCTGGCGTGGATATTCTGGTTGCTGCCCCGGGTCGCTTGTTAGACTTGATGGGTCAGCGGGTGGTGAATCTGACCGACGTAGAAGTGTTGGTGCTAGACGAAGCCGATCGCATGTTGGATATGGGTTTCATCAAGCCGATTAGGGACATCGTGGCGTGCCTGCCTACCGAGCGCCAGAATCTCATGTTCTCCGCCACAATGCCCGACAACATTCGCAACTTAGCGGGCCGGATCTTGCGCAACCCCACCAACGTGGCGGTGGCCCCGGTGGCCGCCACAGTTGATACCGTGGAACAGCAAGTCTATTTTATCCCGCAATCGCGCAAAGTGGATTTGCTCATCCCCCTGCTTCAGGCGCCGCAGGCTTTCCGCGTGGTGGTTTTTACCCGCACCAAGCATGGTGCCAACCGCCTTGCCCAGAAGCTGGCCAAGTCTGACATCGAGGCCACCGTCATTCACGGGAACAAATCCCAAAATGCTCGGCAACGAGCGCTGGAGGATTTCAAGAAGGGTTCCGCGCACGTGCTGGTAGCCACCGACGTGGCCGCTCGCGGCCTAGACGTAGACGGCGTCACCCACGTGGTGAACTATGACATCCCCAACGAGCCCGAAAGCTATGTGCATCGCATTGGTCGTACCGCCCGTGCGGGAGCCAGTGGCGTCGCGATTTCGCTGTGTGACCCGAGCGAGCGCGCCTGGTTAAAAGATATCGAGCGACTGACCCGTAACAAGATCACGGTGATAGATACCCCGGCGCTACCCGACAAACCGGCGGCCACCGAACGGCATCACCGTCACACCGAGTTTCGCGACCCCAGCCATGAGCATCGTCAACCACGTCGCAAAAACGAAGAACGAGACGTGCGCCCGCGCGAAGATTTCCACGGCCGCAACCCGCATGACCATCCTGCCCATGCCCCTCGCCAAATGTCACGCCAACCTGGGGAAATGCGCCAGCAAAGACAGCACCAGGAACCACCGCGCCAGAGTGACCGCCCACGATTTAGTCCACCGCAAGAGCAGCGCCGTGAACGGCCCAACTACAACCACGCACCGCCCCGCCAAGGTGACCGCCGCGAGCGACCACAACGAGACTTTGCGCCACCGAGCCGCGGCCCACGCAATGACAGACCGCAACGTGACTACTCGCAGCCCAACCATGGCCCTCGGAATGACCGACCCCAACAAGGACAACGGCCTGGCCGCCCCCAAGAAGGGGGCCCCCGAAGTGAGCGTCCGCAAAGCCAATCGCGTCCCCAAGGGCACCACGCTCGTCCTAGCGGCATGAAGGCCAAACTACCTCACCAGCGCCGCAGCCACTAGCGCGCTCCCAAAGCTTCTTCCCCTGCCCGTTTCACGTGAAACAATCCAAAACGCGCTCTGACGACCTGCTACGAGAAGAGCATTGAGCGACAACATCGGCTCGCTTGTTTATTGAAAGATAGCCCCTAGCCTTCGAGCTCGCGCAGAAACACCTCCAGCAGGCGTGTCTCCTCCCTTACTTTATAGGGGGTCAACATGCTGCCGGTAAGCGGCACCCCTTCGCTCCGGTAGGCGACAACCTTACCACCAGGCTTTATCCAGCCCAGGCACTTGTCTAAGTCGAGCAACGAAGAAAAGGTTGCGCGAGTCACCGCGGCAGCGAACAACTCGGGGGGAGCGTCTTCGATGGCGCCATTCAGCACCCGCACGTTGTTGAGCCCTAACCGGGCCGCAGCGTTCTCCAGAAATGACGCTCGCTTGCGGCGCGGCTCAAGCAGCGAGAATTGCAACTCAGGCAACGCGATGGCCAAGGGGATGCCCGGATAACCAGCACCTGAGCCGACGTCCAACACCGGGCCTTGCGTCAACAGCGGCAGCGCCGCCAACGAGTCTCGGTAGTGCAACCACGCGGCCTCCACGTTGTCGCTGATCGCCGTGAGGTTCACACGCTCGTTCCAAGCCAGCACCAATTCCCAGTGTCGGGCGCACAGATCGACCACCCGTTCAGGGGTCCGCAACTCCAAGCCCGTCAACGCGATTTGCAATGCCGCGCGCATCACCTCACCCCTCTTTGGCGCCCACGCTTGGGGACCTTTTTGCATGCACCCGCAACAACGCCAACGCCGCTGGTGTCATGCCCCGGATCCGGCTCGCCTGCCCTAACGTGAGTGGGCGAACCTGCGTCAGCTTTTCGCGTAACTCGCGCGATAGGCCGGGCAACACCCGGTAATCGAAAACGCTGGGCAAACTTACGCCTTCCAGATCCTGCAAACGCACGATCTCACGCGCCTCGCGCGCGATATAGCCCTCGTACTTGACCTCTTCCTCTACAAAAGTACAAGTGACGAGGTCCCAGCCCCATGCGTTGGCCACAACCACGCCGTCCCCACCAAGCGGCCGCTCCCTAACGGTCGCGGTACGGTCCGGCTCACCCAAATTGGTCGACTCAACCCACAAGGCTCGGTCGCTCGCCCCTGGGGTCAGTGAGGTCGCATCTAGAGCCACCCCGTAGCCCGGCACCGCAGCGGTCCGAGGGCCCCGCGCAGCGGGAGGCGGACCGTGAGGAGCGGAAGGCGCGGAGGGCGCGACGACCGACTCAACCCACAAGGCTCGGTCACTCGCCCCTGGGGTCAGTGAGGTCGCATCTCCAGCCAACACGGCAAGCACTTGTTGGATATCCAACTCGGGGCGTTTAAGCGCTTGCGCAGCGGTGAGTCCAGCCGACACCGCAGGATCGAGCCCAAGCGCCGCCGCCCCGTGCACGCCCAGAGGCGTCTTCATCAGCAACTGCTGCAACCCAACCCGCTCGGCCTCCCGAGCCTCGGCCCGCGCCCGTCGCTCAGGTGACAGCAAACCCAGCTCCGCAGCCACGCGCCACAAGCGTGCCTCGGCGTTGGTCTCCCTAAGCGTCAACCGATGCTCAGCCCGCGAGGTGAACAACCGGTACGGCTCATCGACGCCGAGCGTCACCAAGTCATCAATCAACACGCCCAGGTAGGCCTGATCTCGACGCCATACCACCGGCGCGTTATGGGCCAAATAGCGCACCGCATTCACGCCCGCCATCAAACCCTGAGCCGCGGCCTCCTCATAACCACTCGTGCCATTGATCTGCCCCGCCAAAAACAAGCCGGGCAACGCTTTGGTCATTAGGCTGGGCAAAAGCTGCGTCGGTTGCGCGAAATCGTACTCCACTGCGTAGCCATATTGAGCCACGCGACAGTTCTCCAAACCGACGATGCTGTGCAAAAATGCATCCTGCACGTCCCGCGGCAAGCTGGTTGACAAGCCGTTGGGATAAATCCAATCGGAGCTAAGTCCCTCCGGCTCCAAAAACAACTGGTGCCGTTCTTTGTCCGCAAAACGCACCACTTTGTCTTCGATGGAAGGGCAGTAGCGCGGCCCCAAACCCTTGATGACCCCTTGGAAAAGTGGCGACCGATGCAGATTCGCTCGGATAACCTCATGAGTTGCAGCGGTGGTGTGGGTGATCGCACAGGTCACTTGGCATAACGTATTGGGAACCGGGTCGAACGAAAACCGGGGTGCCGGTAGGTCTCCCGCCTGTTTCTCCAACGAATCCCAAGCAATACTGTCGGCATACAGGCGCGGCGTTGTGCCGGTTTTAAACCGCCCCAATTCAATGCCACATTCCTTAAGAGAATTAGATAGATACGTCGCTGGCGCGTCGCCTTCTCGACCCGCCGCAAACTGCTCCTCGCCGCGATGACACAAGCCGTTCAAGAACGTGCCCGCCGTGACAACTGCGACATCACAGGAGATTTTCCCGGACTTCAGGCCCATAACAGCCACGACACGATGCTTGCGCTCCCTTACGGTCGCGCTATGGTTTTCTGCCTCGGCGGATAAAACCGATAGGGTACCAGGAACCTTATCCACCGCCCCCACGCCCCGCAGAATTTCCACAATCTCATCTTCAATAAGCGTGATGTTGGGCACAGCTGCGATAAGCTCAGTCATCACCTCGCGGTACTTTTTAGAGTCCGACTGGCAGCGAGTCGACTGCACAGCCGGCCCACGGCTGGCGTTCAACCTCCGGAATTGAATGCCGGTGGCGTCGGCAACAAACCCCATTGCCCCACCTAACGCATCGATTTCTCTAACTAAATGCCCTTTTCCCACACCGCCTATGGCCGGGTTGCAGCTCATCTGCGCAATGCGGTCGAGTCGCAGCGTCACAAGCGCCACCTTGGCTCCAAGGCGTGCGGCGGCCAGTGCGGCTTCACAGCCGGCATGCCCCGCCCCGATCACCACCACGTCAAAGTGCATTTACTTCCCGAGACAAAAATCAGAGAAAATACGGTCGAGTACTGCGCCATCCACGTCGCGGCCCAAGATCCGTCCCAAGGACCGGGTGCTGGCTTCAAGAGCCAAAGTGCACAAGTCCAGGGTGCCACCTTGTTGTAATAACTGTTGGGTCTCTTGCAACTGCGCCGCTGCCTCTTTGAGAGCCTGCAAATGGCGCTCACGTACCACGACGATTGCACCCTCGGGAACCTTGGGAGCCAACCGCTGAACAATGGCGGCCCTTGATTCGGCAATGCCCAGCCCGGCGCGCACCGACACCCACCCCAAGAATGCTAGCCCCCGCTTTGCAGCCTCTAGCGCCAAGGCCGTGCGCGTGGGCGGATCGGCCAAATCGGCGCGACTCCCTAACACCCAAAGATTGGGCCCCACAACCTCGGCATCCGGCCAAACGGGCCGTTTAGGCTCAATCAACCAGATTGCCACGTCAGCGCTGCGAATGCGGGCTCGGGACATTTCCACGCCACGAGCCTCAACCCCCGTGGCAGCGCCATGAATACCGGCGGTGTCCCAAAGCGACCAGCGCACAGCGCCATCGTACAACTCCACTTCGATCGGATCGCGCGTGGTGCCAGGGCTTTCATCCACCAACACCCGCTCCTGCCCCACCCAGGCATTCAACAGCGTCGACTTGCCTACATTGGGTGCCCCACACAGCACCACCCGGGCGCCGCGCTTCACCTCCAAGTGCGCCTGCGCCACCAACTCCGCCACCGCCAAAGCCGCATGTTCCAGCGCCACCTCGTGTTGTGGCTCCACCCCCGCGTCGGGCAGCTGCTCAGGAAAATCAGTCGCAGCCCGCCACGCTGCCAACACCCCTTCGAGCCACGTACAGATGTCACCAATCTTGCGCGATAGCTCGCCATCTAGTTGCCGCTTGGCCAGGTGACGCTCAAACTCGGAACGGGCATGAATCAGGTCGGCCACCGCTTCGGCTTGTGCCAAATCCATCCGGCCATTCAAGAACGCCCGCTCGGTGAACTCGCCTGGGCGAGCCAACCGCGCTCCATGTGCAAGACAGCTCGTAAGCGTCGCATCAACAATGGTGGGCGAGCCATGCAGGTACAATTCCACCACCATCTCACCGGTGTAGGAATGCGGGGCCACCATCAACGCCACCATCGCATCGTCCAACGGCTTGCCGTAGGCATCTACAAGCGTGGCCCGCCGCAGGTGGTGGGAAACCGGCAAGCTCAGCTTAGGAGCCAAGCACTGCAGAATACGCGGTGCCTCGGATCCCGATAGCCTAACAATAGCAATCGCCGCTTCCCCGCGCGCCGTGGCCGGGGCAACGATGGTGTCGGCAAGAGAGGGTACGCCTTCTAGCATCGCGCCGCTTGTAACATGGGGACGCGCCGTTCGTCATCCATCCAAACCGCCAGCGTGAGCATACCTTTTTCTAATGGATTATTACCTCAATTCCTGCCATTGCTGCATCCTTGCGCCAAGTGACGTAGAGAGCGGGCGGGGGGAGGGGGCTGATGGCACACGAAGCGTCAGCGGTAGGAACGAATCAACCAGGCGCGGCAGATGCGGTCGATGCGCGTAGCCTGAATTTGTTCAAGCACATCGTCGAAAACAGCGATGAAGAGGTGCTGCTAATTCACACGGATGGGCGCATCGCTTACGCCAACCCTGCAGCACGACGAAACCTGGGTTACACAGCTGAAGAGTTTGAGCATCTCAGCCTCGCACAGATCGATCCTGAACGTGGCTCCAACTTTACCCACCGACTAGCGAATCTCCGCCTGCAGCCGCAACCGACGATCGAAACCCAACACACAACGCATGATGGTCGCCTGATCCCAAAAGAGGTCCACGCCTTCATTATAAAGGCTGGCGATGAAGAGTACGTCTGCGCCTTTGCTCGGGACATCTCTGCACGCAAACGCCTGGAGGCCGAACATTGCCGCTTGCAAGAGGCGAATCAGCATGCGCACACGATCGAAGCTATCAGCCGCTTGGCGGGCGGCATCGCCCACGACTTTAACAACCTGCTAACCTCGATTCGCGGCTACGCCGAGCTGGTGCTCATGTTGCCCGACCCGCCCGCCGGGCTCACCGCAGACGTCACCGAAATAAAATCCGCCGCCGACAAAGCGGCTGAGCTCACCGAACAACTGCTGGCTTTTGGCCGACGTCAACTGCTCACCCCCGAGCTGCTCGACCTGAACGCCGTGCTCAACAATGCCGCGCCGATGCTAAAAAAGCTACTCGGCAACGAGATTCAACTAACGGTGGAGACCGGTACCGAGCTCGGCAACCTCCGGGCAGACCCGCATCGCATCGAGCAGATCTTGGTGGCCCTCTTGAACAACTCCCGCGAGGCGATGCCCAACGGCGGCCGCGTCTTGCTCAAAACCCACCGCAAGACACTGCGCGACGTGAGCACTGCCCCGAGTGGTTGCCGCCCTGGCGACTACGTGGTGCTCAGCGTCACCGACACCGGTTGCGGCATGGATGCCGAAACCCTCGCACATATTTTCGAACCGTTCTTCACCACCAAAGAGCGCGACCGCGCCACCGGCCTAAGCCTCCCCGCCGTGTATGGCATCGTGCAACAACATGGAGCCGTGATTGAGGTGACGTCAGAGCGGGCTCAGGGCACCACGTTCACCCTCTACTTTCCGGCGGTCAGCGACGTCACCCCGAAGCCGGTAGTCTCACCAATGTCGGCGTCTACTCACCGCCAGGGAAATATTCTGCTGGTGGAGGATGAGGAGAGCGTGCAGCGGCTGGCGGCCCGCGTGCTGCGCGATGCCGGCTACCAGGTGCTCACCGCCAATGACGCCGAAGCGGCCATGCAGGTGGCCGCGGGCTTTGATGACCGCATCGACCTGTTGGTCACCGACGTGATCATGCCCGGCATCAACGGCCGCGACTTGGCCGAAACCCTGCAACGCCGCCGACCGAGCATGCGCGTCCTTTATATGTCGGGCTACACCGAAGATATCTTGGCTGACCGGGGCATCGCCGGCACCGACCTCAACTTCATCATGAAGCCGTTTGGCCTGCACGAGTTCCGCGCCAAGATCGAGTCCTTGCTTGAGGAAAACAGTCGTTGTAACGCCTAGATCCGAGTGCTACAGAACGCTGGGGCCAAATCACGGTGGCGCCTGTCGTAGATATCGCGTGAAGCTGATTCCCAGTCTTTGCGCCTGAACCGACCAAGCAGCAAACGGAGAGTGCCATGACTCGAAGCTTTGCCGTCGTTTTCTGTTTTACTGCCATCTTGAGCGGCGCCGCCGCGCATTGGGCGCTCAACGCCAATGCCGGACCGGAGCGCGGCAAGAGCAAAGCCAGCTATGCGCTGACACCCGACAACTTGGGTGGTGCGGCGCGCTTTGTTGGCCACGTCAGCACCGACAAACCGATTTATCGCGAAGGCGAGACCGTCTACGTGCGGGCGGTCTTGTTACACCAAGCCAGTCACGAACCGACCAGCGCCGGGCCAAGCACCACCTTTGAAATCAAAGGTCCCAAAGGCGACACCGTCGGTTCCGGCTCGGCCTGGGGCCAAGACGGCAACGTCGGCTTCGGCTGGCAGGTCCCAGAGGGCATAGCCGGCGGTGAATATAAGGTGGTGTTGAACTTCCACGACGGTTATCCGTCGGCCGAACGCACCTTTGACATTCGCGCCTACCGGCCGCCGCGCCTGAAGTCGCAAATTGATTTTGCCCGCGATGGCTATGGCCCTGGCGACAACGCCGTGGCCACGTTGAGCGTTGAGCGCGCCGAAGGTGGCATTCCAAAAAGCGCCCAGGTGAGCGTCGAGGCCCGCGTGGATGACCAGGTGGTGTTTACCGGCACCACCAAGGTCGAACCCTCCGGCAAAGCCACCATCGGCTTCAACCTGCCTAAGAGCATGAGCCGCGGCGAAGGTACGCTCTCGATGACCATCGAAGACGGCGGTGTCGTGGAGACGGCCACCAAGACCATTCCTATTTTGCTGCAAACGCTCGACCTGAG
>JAKLEG010000010.1 GCA_022703175.1 Myxococcota bacterium
ACGGGTCCCATCAACCAGTTCGGCACCGACGAACAGAAACGTCGCTACCTCCCCGACCTGTGCGCTGGTAAGAAGCTGGGCGCCTTCTGCCTCACCGAGGCTGGCGCTGGCACCGATGCCGCATCGAGACGACCGTGGCCACGCTACAAGGTGACCATTACATCATCGATGGCTCGAAGGTGTTTATCACCAACGGTGACAAGGCCGACGTCTACATCGTCTTTGCGATGACCGATAAGAGCAAGGGCACCAAGGGGATCAGCGCTTTCATCGTTGAACGCAACTTCCCCGGCGTGTCAGTAGGCAAGCACGAGCACAAGATGGGTATCCGGGCGGCGCACACCACCGAGATCCTGTTTAAAGACGCGCGCGTGCCAAAGCAAAACCTGATTGGCAAAGAGGGCGAAGGCTTCAAGATTGCCATGGCCACGCTCGATGGCGGCCGCATCGGTATTGCCGCGCAGGCGTTGGGCATTGCCCAAGCTGCGCTTGATTCCTCGGTGAAGTGGGCCAAGGATCGCCAGCAGTTTGGCAAGCCGATCGCGGCCAACCAAGCGATTCAGTTCTACATCGCCGACATGGCCACTCAGGTGCAGGCCGCGCGCCACTTGGTGTACCACGCTGCCGCGCTGAAGGACGAAGGTAAGCCGTTTAGCAAAGAGGCGGCGATGGCCAAGCTGTTTGCGTCAGAAACCGCGATGCAGCAATCGGTGAAGGCGGTGCAGATCCACGGCGGCTTGGGCTACATCAAGGGCACCGTGGCTGAGCGCCTGATGCGCGACGCCAAGATCACCGAAATCTATGAAGGCACCTCCGAGGTGCAGCGCATGGTCATCGCCGCGAAGGCCCTGGCCTAACCCACAACGCGTTCGCCGGTTACGGGCTTTGTCACCGAACCAAGGTCGGTGGCGCGGCCCCCGCGCGAGCTGTGTCATAGGAGAACCCGATGCCCAACGTAATCGTTTGCTACAAATGGGTGCTGGACGAAGCCGACTTGCGCGTGGGTCCGGGCGGCGCCCTCAACTTGGACAACGCCGGGCGCAAGATCAGCGAGTATGATCGCAACGCGCTCGAAGAAGCCGCGCTCATCACCGAGAAGCACGGCGGCACGATCACGGCCGTGTCGTTAGGCGGCCCAGAAATCAAAGCATCGGCCAAAGATGCCCTGTCACGTGGGCCGAACAGCGTCATTTTGGCGATGGACCCAACGCTGCAAGCGGCCGATGCGCATACCACGGCGCTGGGCTTGGCCGCGGCAGTTCGGACGCTATCTGCCTACGATCTGATTCTGTGTGGTGAAGGCTCGGGCGATCAGTACGCGCAACAAGTGGGGCCGCGCATGGCGGCGCTGCTGCGCGTGCCGTGCATCAGCTACGTCAACAAGCTCACCCTCGACGGCGACCACGTCATTTGCGAGCGCAAGCTGGAAGAAGGCGTAGAAGTCGTGCGTGCGCAGCTGCCAGTGGTTGTCACCGTGCTGCCCGACCTGAACAAACCGCGTATCCCCGGCCTGAAGCAGGTGATGGGCGCCGCCAAGAAGCCGCAGGTTGTATTGGACGCCAAGGCACTGGGCTTTGGCACGGCTGAGTTGACGCCGCGGCTTTCGACCTTGGCCGTGAAAGCGCCGCTCTCCAATCGCAAGAAACTGCGAGTGCAAAACGTCGCGGAGCTCGCACAACAGCTGGTCAGCGCCCTGTCGTAACGCGCGGAAAGGAACGCACCATGTCGAAGATTTGGGTCATTTCAGAGCAAACCGCGACTTTGCTGGAGCTCACTGGGGAGGCGCGGCGCTTAGCCGACGCCAAGCCGGGTACGGTGACAGCCGTGGCGCTTCAAGATCGCACCGCTGCAGAGGCGGCGCTGGCACACGGCGCTGATGAGGCGTTGTGGCTTAAGCTTGCTGAGAATCAACCGCTCGAAGCCGCCGCGGTAACGCTTTCGGAGCTGATGCGCGACGCGCAGCCCAACTTGGTGTTGTTTGGCGCGACCCTTCGGGCCCGCGACTTGGCCGCGCAGGTGGCCGCACACTTGGGCGCCGCATTGGGCTCATGTGCCACAGCATTGCGGGTGCAGGCCGATGGCCACGCCGAGTTTGAACGGATCGTTTACGGTGGCGGTGGCGTCAGCACGCAAGCGTTCACGGGGCCTTTGCAACTGCTCACGATTTCACCACGCACCTTTGCGGCACCGGCGGCCAACACCAGAGGGACCTCGATCCGCGAAGTGAACGTGCCTGTCGATGCTCGGGTGACCATCACCGCTCGCAAGGCACGTGCACAGACCGGCGCCGACATTGCGGGGGCGACCGTGGTGGTGGGCGTGGGGCGCGGTTTGAGCAAGAAGGAAGATCTCGCTGCGGTTCAACAAGTTGCAAGCAAGTTGGGCGGTGCGGTGGGCTGCACGCGCCCGGTGGCCGAAGACCTCCAGTGGCTCCCAGAAGAGACCTACATCGGCATCTCGGGGCGCAAGATCGCGCCGCAGCTCTACCTGGCGTTGGGCCTGTCGGGCCAAGTGCAACACCTGGCCGGCATGCGCGACAGCAAGTTGGTTGTGGCCATCAACAAGGATGAAAAGGCGCCGATTTTTGAACACGCCGACGTGGGTTTGGTCGCCGCGCTCGAAACCGCGTTGCCCACACTCATCGACGAGCTCACCAAGCTTGGGCGGTAAGGAGCGATCATGTCTGACGACGCGATGGACGTCATCGTCGTAGGGGCCGGTCCCGCTGGTGCTGCGGCAGCCTTGGTGCTGGCCCGGGCCGGATTGCAAGTGGTGCTGATCGAGCGGGGGAGTGCGGCCGGCGTCAAGAACATGACCGGCGGCCGTTTGTACACCCACGCGCTCAAGACGTTGTGTCCCGAAAACCACCAGGAGGCGCCGCTGGAGCGGCGGGTGACGCGCGAACTCATCTCGATGATGTCGGGGTCGAGTACGGTGACGATGGAGATGGCGAGCCCCGAGTTTGCCGACAACTCGTACACCGTGTTGCGCACGCGTTTGGACGCTTGGCTCGCAGCGCAGGCTGAAGCCGCAGGCGCGATGCTAGCCACCGGCGTAAAGGTGGACGAGCTGCTCATCAAAGACGGCAAAGTCGTGGGCGTGCGCTGCGGTGAGGACGAGATGCCCGCGCATGCGGTGATTGTGGCCGAAGGGGCCAACTGCTTGTTGCCCAGGCAAGCGAGCCTCAAAGTGGGTGAGCTTGATCCTCACCACGTGGCCACTGGCGTCAAAGCCACGTTCGAGCTGCCTGCCAATGTCATCGAGGAGCGTTTTCACGTGGCCCCAGGTGAAGGCGCAGCCCAGCTGTTTGTGGGCGAGGTCACGCAGGGGCTCGCGGGTGGCGGCTTTTTGTACACCAACCGAGACACGATTTCGTTGGGCATCGTCCTGACCGTGGCCGGCATGCTGGAGAAGAAAGTAGAGCCAGCGGCGCTGATGGCGGCATTTGAGGCCCATCCTGCCGTGGCGCCGCTCATCGCGGGTGGGCGCATGGTGGAGTACTCGGCGCACCTGGTGCCCGAGGGCGGTGTGGCGATGATGCCCGAGGTGGTAGGGGACGGCATTCTGGTGGCGGGCGACGCCGCGGGCTTTGTGTTGAACCTAGGCTACGCCGTGCGCGGCATGGACTTCGCAATGGCCTCGGGGATGCATGCTGCCGAGACGCTGATTGCTGCCAAAGCCAAGAACGATTTTGGCAAGGCTGAGCTCAAGAATTACCTAACGCGTCTGAAGCAGAGCTTTGTGCTCAGGGATTTGGAGTTCTACAAACACGCGCCGCATTTTATCGGCTCAACGCCCCGGATGTTTGGGGCCTACCCAAAGGTGGCTACCGATATGCTGCGCCGCCTGTTCACCGTGGATGGCACGACGCCACCCAAACACGCCGTGACTTTGGCGCGTGAGGCGCTGAAGGGGCGCGCGAGCTTGTGGCAGGTGGCCAAGGACGGCCTGCGTGGAGGACGAGCGCTGTGAGCAAGACGCTGACCATTGAAGACCGCTTGGGCATCGACAAGTTCCAGGTAGACGAAGAGCACGCCCATATTCGTTTGAACGCCGAGTTGTGTGCCACCTGTGCGACCAAGCCGTGCACATGGGCCTGCCCGGCCTTACTTTACAAGCTGGAAGCTGGCGCCGTGAAGTTCGATTACGCCGGCTGCTTGGAGTGCGGTACCTGCCGCGTGATCTGCCCCGTGAAGGGCGCCATCACCTGGGAATATCCGAAAGCCACATTTGGCATTCAGTTCCGTTACGGCTGAACCGGACGTCCGTCGTCCTTCGAAGGAGTATGTCAGATGCGTTTTAAAGTTGGTGACAAAGCTTCGATGAGTAAAACCGTGAGCGAAAGCGATGTGTACTTATTCGCAGGCATCACCGGTGACCTGAACCCGGCACACGTGAACGAAGCCTGGGCCAAAACCACCCGCTTCGGCGGCCGCATTGCCCATGGCATGCTCACCGCGGGATTCATTTCGGCCGTGTTGGGGATGAAGCTGCCGGGCACCGGCACCATCTACATGGGCCAGCAGCTCAAGTTTACCGCCCCCGTGCGCATCGGTGACACCATCACCGCCGAAGTGGAAGTTATTGAAATTATTGAAAATAAGCGTTTGCGCTTAAAGACCACCGCCACCAATCAGGACGGCGTCGTGGTGACCGAAGGCGAAGCGTTGGTGATGCCGCCGCGCGAGTAGCCTCATTGTCGTTTGCCTGCCTGAGCGCCCTTGACCACCGTCCCCACTGCTTTCGCCAAACCCCGTGAACAGCGGCTCGCACACGGAAGTTAGCCCGTCGCCGACAGATTGTGGTAGGTTACAAACATCTCGAACGCGGCAGGTTGTGGGCGGGATACTAGGCTAGGTGCACGATGGGGTTAGGCGTCAAGAACGAGTCCTGGCAGCGGGCCCACCTGGAAGCCGCCGGTTCTAATGGTGCGGCCGAGGTGTCGCGGGCGCCGCTGAAGCCAGCCAAGAGTGCCCAAGCGACTGGTCTTCGACCACCCATTGATAGTGTCGCCCGCGGTTCCTCCGAGAATCTGGCCAAGCCAACGGCGCCAGCGCCAACCCCTGCACATCCCGAGCACGTGGTTAGCAGCGTCGAGCGCGAGAGCTTGACGATACGCCCATTGATTGGCGGCCTGCGCGTTGTGGGCTTAGGGGGTGGGGAGGCTGCGCCTGCACCGGGAGCGGTGGCGTTGGGTCGCTATGCCGGTTTGGGGCCCGTGTTGCGTGGTGGCGATCAGGTGCAGTTAGATGGGCTCCTGCGCGACAGCCTGGCCCAGTTGAAACGCGCCGATGAGCAGCGGCGGCAACTCGGAGCGGGCAACCTTAAGTCGAATCCACCCGCGGCCGGTCCGATGTACGAGAGTTTTGCTGGTTCACCATCGGCCTACTTGATGGGTACCACCGGCCGGGATTTCGAGAATGACTACGTACTGCAGATGGCGCGGATTGGTGCGCGCGAGGGTTTTGCTGTTGCGGTAATGGCGACCCCCGAGGATTTCGCACGCCTCACCAAACTTGCGCAGAGCGAAGGTTTGCAGAACCTGGTGTTGGCCGAGGTTCCGGATGCGCGCGTTTGGACCGAGGATTTTATGCACGTGAGGCAGGACGGCAGCATGGTGTTGCCTCCAGTACTGACGGCGGGTTCGGCCGGCGTCGGGGAAGCAAAGCCAGGTGAGGCTCACAGTCCGTTGGAGCGTTTGGCCGTCGCCACGCAGCTTGTCGACAGGATTCGGCGCGCCAACCCTTCGGCCACGGTGGAGCTGCCCACGACGGAGGTTGGCATTCAGGCGTTGATGCGTGCCTATCCGGAGCACGCTTTCGCCTTCCAGTTTGCTGGTAACGAGGGGGCCTCGCCCATCTTGGGGGCGGCTTTTGCTCGGGCTTTGGGGGGGCAGTACGAGTTTGGGCTTGCTTATGTGGAAGGTGGCAACGTCGTGGTTGGCCAAAACAACCATGGTGAGTTGCGGGCTCTGGTAGGGGCCGACACCGTGGCGATGACCACGGCGCTCTTGCCGGGTGGCGTCGACGTGGCAGCCAACCGGGATAAGGCCTTGGACGCAATTGCACACGACTTGGGGGTGGCCCGGTCGGCACTGCAGATCATTGAGCAACCGGGCGACTTTCACCTGGATATGGCCATGGCCTTTTGGGAGCCCGGCGTTGTGTTGTTGAACGACGCGCGCGAGGCATTCAAGCTGCAACGGGAGGCTTTGACGGCGGCGCACGCGGCTAAGCGTCCGAAGGTGCCTGCCCAGGGGGCCAACGCTGCTGCTCTGGCCACGTACAAGGTCGAAACGCAGCAATGGCTGCAAGCTGGCCGGACGCTAGAACAGCATCTGGCAGCCATGAAGAGTCAGAGTGAATTGCGCGCGCGCGGCGAGACGCGGGCGGCGAGCGATCTTGAACAACTGGGTTATCATGTCGTGCGAGTGCCCGCACGGTTTGTAGACCCGTCGGACCCAACTGTCGATGCGATGAATTTCATGAACGGCGAGGCGGGCACCAGTCGTGCAGGGGGTCGCTATTTTATCACGACGGGGGGCGAACCGTGGGCGGAGCTAGCCTTCTTGAGTGCGGTGGCCCGAGTAACAAGTGAGCCGGTGCGTCTCTACTTCGGTCCCAGCGCCGCCTCGACCGCAGCCAGTCTGCGCGAAGGTGGCAGCCTCAATTGTCGAGCCAAGCCGCTGCCTTAGGCCTGGTTCTAAAAATCCCTAGTTTTTTCATAGAATTAGCACCCCATTTCGCACACAACAATTGACGCAACCAAGGTCCCCCCCTGGCGATACCTAGGGGGAGACGTGCAACGGCTCTACGCCACGAGGTTTGCCGATGGTCGTCACTGTTAGCTCTCGCCAAGTCACTCGACCGACTCCGACTGTCGTGGACACGCAGGTAAGCGCCACGCACCTGGCTCCGGTGCTCGTCAAGCAGCAGAGTGGCACAGTTACTTCAACGGATTCGCTGATGCCGGCTGGTGTGGCCAACAAGTTCACGTCGATGCCAAACCCGCGCACCGCCGCCGTGCACAGCGTGGCGGCCGTGACTCCGGCCAGTGTCCCGTCGGCCAAGGTTTCGCTCACCCAAGCAACCGCCGCTCAACTCTGCCGCGACATTGCTCGTTCGTGCGGCTTGCCCACCGTGGCGTTTGGTACTGCCGAAGGCTTGAAAGATCGCTTCCCGGAGCTTGGGAGCCAGAACTTCCGGGATGATTCGATTTTTGTAGCCGACCCCAACTCTGCGCAGGCCAAGGAGTTTTACAAGGCGTTAAACGAGTTCGCCGCCGACCATGGCTACGCGATTGTGGGCATCGCGATGCACAACGAGTTCAATCATCCCTTTTGCTTGGCGCCGGTTTCTGCCGATGGGCTGGGCGGTCAGCTGATGCAGATGGACGCCACCGACCCGACGATGGGTTGTTTCAGCCAGGGTAAGAAAACCCGCGTCAAGCCGGGCGACCCGAATTTTGGCACGGCGTTTCGTAACCAAATCCGCGCGCTGTGGCTGATTCCGCGCGACGCCGCGTTGGCCGCTGGCAATGCCAAGTACCAGGCCGCAAAGCTCGAAGTTAGCCATGGCGTTAACTGTGCCGAGTTTGCCTCTGGGCTTTTGCACCACCTGCACAAGCTGGACGTGGCCGAGTTTCAAAAGGTCGAGGCTGCCAATCGCGCTTACGTGAATCCTACCGGCGATCCGCGTCACCGTGGTTTTGCCACGGGCTTGGTGGATGCCGTGCCGCACGTGATCATTCAGCACACCAATCCGGAATGGCAAGCGTGGGCTACCGACCCGAAAAACGGCGCTTACCTTGACCAGGATGGGATTGCCCACACTCGCGATATCGAGTTGACCGCTGCATACCAGGATGCCGTGCAGGTTTGAGAAGGTGGGGGGTGCGTTCACCCCTTGGTCGGGCAGGGAGACACGATGATGGTCACGTTTCATGCCTATCGGCTCGTGCCGCTCTTGCTACTTGTCGCGTGTACCAGCTCCGAAGCCGACCCAGCACCCGCCGATGCGGCTGCTGGTGACACCGACACCGCGATGCAGCAGAGCTGGGCGCCAGTGATTTCGCCAGCCTCCGGAAGTGTAGCCTATGGCAGCCTCGTGAAGCTGTTTGCCTACGAAACCAACACCGAGCTGCGCTACACGGTGGACAATACAGAACCCACGCCTAGCTCGTTGTTGTACAGTGGGCCGATCTTGGTCGCCCCCGCGGGAGCTACAATGACTGTGCGCGCCATTGCCATCTCACCGCACAAGACACCCTCTGAGGAGGTTTCGGCCACCTACACCGTCAAGGGCGGAATGATTGTGCACTTCAAGAAGCCTAACAACTGGGCCAGCGCTCACCTGCATTATTGGAACAGCCTACCCGACAATCTGGGGAGCACTTGGCCAGGGCCCGCAATGGTCGACGAGGGGAACGGCTGGTATGTGGCTTCACTGGCCGGGCAAACCGCCAGCCATTTGCTATTCAACGCGGGCGGCGCGCCGCAAACAGCTGACCTGTACTGGGCCAAGCCCGAAGGCTGGTTTGACGATGGTGATTTTTGGGACGTGGCGCCTGAGCGGATGACATGCTGCGCCTACCCGGGTGGCAAGTACAAAGCCTTGGTGATGAGCTTTGATGACGGCAACCAGCAAGACAAGCCGCTCATCCAGATTTTCAACGCGCACGGCATCAAAGGCAGCTTCCATTTAAACTCCGGGCTCATGGCCAATGCCGACAAAGTGCACGCCGACGAGGCGGTGGCCGTGTATGCCGGCCACGAAGTTTCAGTGCACTCGCGCACCCATCCGAACGTCGAAACGATGAACCAGGCTCAGCTCGAAGACGAAATCCTGGGCGATAAAACTGCTCTGGAAGCTTTGTTTGGCTATCCGATGCGCGGGCTGTCGTATCCCTTTGGTTCGTACAACCAGTTATTGTTGGACTTGTTGCCTGGCTGGGGCCTTCGCTACGGGCGCGTGGTGCCGTCGACCAACGATTTTCGGTTGCCCGGAGACTTTTTGCTTTGGCGCGGCAGTGCCCATCACAGCGCAGCTTGGGACTTGGCGCAGAACTTCGTCGTGCGCGGTGTCGCCGAGATGGGGGTGTTGTTCATTTGGGGGCACAGCTGGGAGTTGGATGGCAATCAGCCCAACAACAGTTGGGATTACATGGAGTCGCTGTGCGGTGTGTTGGGCAATCGCGACGACACCTGGTACGTCAGCGCCGCCGACTTGACGGATTACTTGCTCGCAGTGCGGGGGCTACAGTTCTCGGCTGATGGCCTGAGTGTCTTTAACCCGTCCACGCTTGCGGTGTTCGTGAAGAAGAATGGCACGGTGGTGGAGCTTGGGGCAGGACAAGCGCTCGATTTGTAGCCCGCATTCCTGCTGTCCATTGATTTCCTAGCGCAGGACGTGACCTCGGCCTGGCTATCTGTTGGGGGGGGCACCTCAGCATCCTGAACCGCAGGTGTCGAACATCAAGCGGCGAAAATGCAGCGAGCCATTGGCATCGTTCGTATCCCACACCACAACGCCCGCTTGGCCCAGCGTCGTCACGCGCACCCAACTCGAATAGCTGGTCGTTTTGTTCAGCTGCCTGGTGAGTGTTACGGGTGCCCCGTTCGAATCAAACGTTTGGGTTTGCACTAACATCGGTTGCGGGTCGCCTGTGACGTCGGGGCTGGTCCAGGCTATGACGAAACCACCGTCGCCGGAGCCAGTGGTGACTGCGGGGGGGCCCAACCCCGTGGGGTTTTGCATGGTCGGGACCAAGCTTGCCACCGTGAGCGCCCTGTTTAACACGGTGCCGCTGCTCGCGACGATCGATGCCTGTACTTCGACAAGTGCGCTCGGCGTGGATCGCAGCATCAGCCAGGTCACCACGGCACCTCCCCCGGGCAACATGGCAACGTCGGCGGCATTGCAGAGATCATCTCCTGTGGTCGCATCTACCGACTGCGTGACACCGGGCACCAGCGCACCACCACCATCCAAAGTGTATTGCGTCAAATAGACATGGGGGCCGTCCGACCAGGCAATGGCAAAGGCGCCAGAGCTGTTGGCGGCGACGCTGACGCCCGCGCCCGTGCCAACTTGAAAGGGGAGTTCTAACATTGAGCCATCGGAACGCGGGCGCGCCACCCACACGCTGAAATCAAGGTTGTCTTCCCAAACCGCGACCGCATCAGCCGGTCGTGCACCCGCTCCGGTCACTGCACCACGGGCGAAGGCTATGTCGGCCGCGGCTGCGGTGGTGGTAAGGAGGATGTCATTGCCATAGGGGCTCAGATCGTTATGCAGAAAGCGAGCGCGCATGTTGCTTAGCCCGTCTTGAAAGGCCAGCACGTAATCGTCGTTGGGCCCAGCGCTCAGGTGTGGACTGCTTTGGCCTCCTAGGGTCGTGCTGGTCATAGTAGTTGCGGCCGCCTGCGGGCTGCCACTCGCGTTGAATCGCCGGCCTAGGATGTCGGCACTGCCTCCGGTGCCGTCTTGCCAGACGACGACAAAGTCTCCGCTGCTTGCGGAGGCAATGTCGGGGCCTATGCGTAGGTGGCCCGCTTCGGGGGGCACCACATCTGTTTCAACGCCCACGAGCGTCACGGTGACAGCGGCCGCGGCGCTGATATGGCCGACGTTGTCCAACAGCCAGGCGTAGATGTTATGGGCGCCGAGGGGGTTGACGGCAATGGTGACAGTGTCGGGGAGATAGCTGCTGGCATAGCCTGGCAGATAGAGGCTGGTAAAATCGTCGGCGACCGGTGTCGTATAGGTGGCGTCGAGCCGATACTTGGCGACCCCGCAGTCATCGGTGACGTGTAACACAAAGAGGCCGACGTCCGGGGAGCTGGTGGGAGTGTCGGCGGTTTGGAACAGCGACACCGTGGGGGCGACGAGGTCGACGCATAGGCTTTGGGGTGCAGCGGCAGCGCTGACATTTCCAGCAGCGTCGCACACCCAGGCGTAGAGTGTGTGGGCGCCGCTCGTGGCTGTGTAGCTTGTGGGCGCGCTGCTCGACCATTGCCCTGAAGCGGTGCCGCAGCTTACCGGAGGCGTGTTGCTCTCGGTGATGCGGAAGCTTGGCGAGCCCGAGGAGGGGCTTGGATCGTGGTAGCTCAGAGTTATGGGCACGTTACCCGAGGCGAACGGTGAGCTGCCACTCAGCGTGAAGCTATCCACCACCGGTTTGACAGTGTCGAGCACAACCGTCTGGATCTGTGTGGCGCTCACCACCGCGCTAACATTTCCGGCAGCGTCACGCGCCCAGGGGTAGAGCGTGTGCGCGCCTTCGGCGGCCAACGTGAATACAGGCAAGAAGGCGAAACAGCTGTCTGTGGCCAACGGCGCTGTGGCCGATTCGGTGATGCACCGGGCCACCACTTGCTGGTTGTCGGTGGCGGTGAGCGTGAAGCCCAACTCGGGCGTATTTACGATCGCCGCATTGACAAAAAATCCAGTTACAACGGGGACTTGTCGATCGAGCAGCACCGTGGTGGTGGCTTGGGTGGAGTTCACCAGGCTGCTCGAATCTTTGACCCAGGCATACAAGGTGTGCTCGCCATCGTTGTTCAGCGGGTAATCGAGCGTCACGACGCGAGTGCCGGGTGTCACCAAACTGCCATCGGGGAAGGGCATGACGATGTCTGAAGCGGTGTGGGTGCCGCCCTCGTTAACGAGATAAGCCACCACGTCTTGGTTGTCAGTCCCGGTGATGCGCAGCTGCACGACGGCGTTGTTGGTCGGGCTTGGTGAGAGGCGTTCGAGGACCATCACCGATGGTCCGACGGTGTCGGCTTCGAGGAGAATGTCATCTGTGGCGGCCACGCTCTCGTTGCCAGCGGCATCGCGAAACCGTGCACGTACTGTGCGCGCCCCTGCGCCCATGTTCAGGAAGACGATGCGCGAATCGGGAAGTGCAATATCCAGCCACTTCAGCGAGTTGGTGGTCTCTTGCAGATCGCCATCCAGAAAGACTTGGGTTGCGTCATGCGCGTCGATCCGCACGTTGACCTGCGTGGACGCTGTGCTGGCGGCGTCATCGTCAATGGCAACGGACGGGTTGCTGGGCGGGGTGAAGTCCAACACGATGCCGCTGGTTTCAACGGTGGCCGGATTGCCATAGGCATCTTCGAGGTCAAGTTGGACTTTAAGCTCGTCACCGTCCGTGAGCTCTCGCCCTGTCAAAGAGATGGCACCGACGATTTCTTGTTGCCCAGTGCCACCCGGCGTCAGGACGAGGTCAGCAAGCTCTTGGGGGGCAGACGTTAAGCCCACAAGCCGCGCGGCGACCAAGATCGTGTCGGACTCGGTGGTGCCCGAGACAGCTACGACGTCGTCATGCTTGTAGGCGAGTTTGTCGGCGACCCAGTCAAAACCATCGGCCGTTGGGCCTTGGAAATCGAAGCCCGCGAGGCCCAACGATGGCGTCGTGACATTGCCTGCGGCATCGGCAAGGCGCGCTGTGACCTGAAGATCTGGCAGCCGTTGCGGTTCGCTACCGGCAATCAAATAGGTGAACACGTAGGTATGGCTATTGGCCGCGCTCGCGGCATCCAGAGTCATCTCCAATGCCACCCCTGCGGGATCGATGGTAACCGTGGGTAGCAAGGCCAACGCCTCGTCGACCGCAAAATGGACGCGCAGCGTGTCACCGGCGCGCCCTACCTGCTTATCCCACAGGGCGGCGCTCACCAGCGCAGGGCCGATTACATCATTGTTGTTGCTTGCCACGCACTCGCCCAAAACTGGGCTGCAGGCGTAGTTGGGGGGGCAGTCACGGCTACTCGTACAGGTCAGATGTGCTGACTTGATGTCTATGTCGACGCTACAAGCGGTGAGGAACAACAACACACATGACAGCAGGCGCACTGCGTGAATCATGCGCTCATCGGTAGCATACCGATCTAAGCTTCGGAAGCACTAGGGGTTCAGCCAAATCACCACGCGACCGCTACCCGCCACGGTGCTGCACGTGCCGATGTTGGCTCCGTTGCCGGGTCCGGCCCCGGCAGCAAGACCGCCTGTGGCTGCGCTGCCAGGAGCACCGAGCACCACCTGAGTTCCTGTGCCTCCACCGCCGCCACCTGCAGCGCCGTTGCAGGCACCGCCAAAGGTCGAGGAACCACAGGGACCGCCATACTCACTGCCGCCCGCACCACCATAGCTGCTGTTAGCGCCGCCCGCAGACAAGCCGCCTCCCCCGCCTCCCCCAGAGGTTCCAGTGCCGGCAACGCCATCATGGTTGGCGCCGGTACCCCCTGCGTAGGCACCACCGTTGCCGCCACTACCGCCAATATTGCTACAGCCACTGACGCCGCCGCCACCGATGTAGATCGTGAGGCTCTCTCCTGGCGTGGTGGTGACGCTGGTCGCCAAGGCGTAGCCACCGCCGCCGCCCGCACCGCTACTACCCGCCGTTCTGCCCCCTCCTCCTCCACCGCCAGCGAGCGCCAAGACACTGGAGTTGCTGGTGCGAATGGCGGCACTGGCGCCGCCACCGCCACCTCCGGAGTTGCCATTTCCCGCGCCGCCGCCAGCGCCGAACACCTCAACATCCACATGGGTCACGCCCGCTGGAACCACCCAGGTGCTCTGACCCACTGTGGCAAGCGCGACATAGGCATCTGGAGAGGCCACCGGTTCGATGATCACCCAACCGTCGCCCGCCTTTCGTCCACAGGTCGCGCCTCCCGGGGCACCGTAGCCCGGGCCACCGTTGGCCGCTGCCCCTCCAGGCCCGTTGCCGGCCGCGGTGCCGCCCACCATGACAGTGGCACCCATGCCTCCGCCCCCCCCAGCGCCCCAGCCGCTGCAGGCCCCACCAGAGGTCGAGGTCCCACATGAACCGGCGTCACCCTCCCCGCCCGCGCCGCCGTAGGTCGAGCTGCCACTATCGCCACCGCCGCCATCACCGCCGCCACCGCCATAAGTGCTGTTGCCAGCGTTAGCGTTGCCGCTGTTGCCACCGCCGCCACCGTAGATGCTTGTGCCCGCCACAGCTCCCACGCCGCTTCCACCACCGTTATAGGCGCCGCCAGCTCCAGGCCCTGTGCTACAGGCACTGGTGCCGGCCCCGCCCACGTAGACGTCATAGCTTTCACTGGCGGCCGCAGTGTAGCCACTTAGGGAACCTAAGCCGCCGCCACCCCCGCCACCATTGTAGGTGGCATCACCCCCGCCTCCGCCTCCGCCGCCGCCCAAGACAAGTCGCGTGGCGTCACTGGTGCGCTCTACAGCGGAGGCACCACCCCCACCTCCTCCGCCCATATTGGCGGCCGTGCCGCCGCCCCCGCCTGCGCCATAGGCCCACAGGTTTAACACTGCGCAGTTGGTGGGTCGCAAGTAGCTCGTTTTGCCTGGCGTCGCGAAGACACTGCGTCGGGTGCGGCAGGGTTGGCAAATGCTTGTGATACAGCTGCGGCCGGTGAGGCAGTCGGCGGTTTCATCGCAAGTGCCACCATCCCCCGAAACCGGTGCGCAGGCGCTCCCGATGCAGGTATGGAGGCATTGGGCGTTGGTCACGCAGGCTTGACCATCATTCAGGCGACAGACGTTGGTTTGACAGGTATTTCCGGTTTGGCAGTCGGCAGTTTCATCGCAGGCGCCAGTGGCAGTCGACTTGGCTGCACAGCTGCCCGCGATACAGACATCGACGCATTGGCTGTTGAGCGTGCAACTTTGGCCGTTGTTACGCTTGCAGGTGCCGCCTGTGCAGGTGTGGTTGGCCTGACAGTCGGGCGTCTCGTCGCAGGTGCCGCCGGTTGCGGCTGTGGCAGCACAGGTGCCGCTGATACAGACGTTGACGCACTGAGAATTGGTGGTGCAACTCTGACCGTTGTCGCGTTTGCAGATGTTGCCGACGCAGGAGTTGCCGGCCAGACAATCAGCAGTCTCGTCGCAGCTGCCGCCGGTATCGGCCCGCGTCATGCAAGTGGTCTGGACGCAAACTTCTAGGCACTGATTGTTGGTGGTGCAGCCTTGGCCGTTGTTCAACAGGCACAGGCCGGTGGTGCAGGTGCGGCCCGCCAGGCAATCGGCAGAATCGCCAGCATCACAGACGCCGCGCGTTCCGGCCAACGGAGCACACGCGCTGCCAATGCAGGTGTGGGCACATTGGCTGTTCAACGTGCACGACTGGGTGTCGTTTAGCAGGCAGGTGCCGCTGTAGCAGGCGCGTGTGGTGGCGCAATCGCGCGGATCTTCTACCGGCCCTGGGGCACCCAAACCGCCAACACAACTAGAACCGGTCGAGGTGTAGGCACACACCCCACATGCAGCGCTGGCGCATTTGTGGGTGCTGCACTGCGTGTCGGCGCAGTCGCAGATGTTGGTGGTGCAGAAGGCATCACTGGCGCAGAGTTGGCCCGTGGCCGCTCGACAGTGTTCTGTCCCGACAGCGACGCCATCGCAGGCGCAGCTTCCGGCCGTGCAACCCGCGCCACTGCCGGTGCACAACGCCGCGGGCGCGCTATCCGTGGAGCCAAGCTTGATGGGGCGGCACAACCCATCATTCTCGTTGGTCAGTGATGTCAGACAGGATGCGCAGGTGTCGGTACATGCGGCCTCGCAACAGACACCGTCACTGCAGTAGGTGGATTGGCACTCGGCGCCTGTGGTGCAACCCATGCCATTGCTCTTTTTTGGGATGCAGGCGTTGCCGTAGCAATAGTTGTTGGCGGCGGCACAGCGGGTGCTCGTGTAGTTTGTGCAGGAATCAAAACAGGCGGCCGCGGCGACATTGCACATAAGACCGTTGCTGCATTGCGCTGCTTGGGCGCAGCACGTTGTTCCTGCCGCATCACAACAAACGCTGTTCTCGCACTTCAAACCTGTCGCACAGCTACCCTGACCGCTGCCCGTACATGTTTCGCCGGTGCCGCTGCGCAGGCTGCACGACGGGTCCTGGCAAACGTAGCCTGTTTCACAGCCGACCACCGCACACGTTGTGGGGCAAACCGGTTCCGGTTGCGTCATGGCATTCAGGCAGGCCACCGGTTGAACATGGCTCGTGCACAGGTGCATCGCGCCGTCGCAGCCGCGATCGTCGTCGACGATTAGGCTGCCACAGACGTGTTCACTGCAGGTGGCATCTTGGCGAGTGCCCTGGCAGTTGGTGCTACCGCTGGCATCGGTACACGTGGGTGCGGCGCTGTAGCTTGTGGGACAATCGCTCGTGTCATTGCAACAATCGCCACCGGAACAACAGAGCGACCCTTCGCAATGCCCCGAGCTGCAGGCATGGTCGCCCAGCCCGGTACAGGAAGCACCATCGTTGCGCAGGGGTTCACAGCTCGGGGCTACGCAGAAGTAGCCAGCGGCACACTGGCTATCATCGCTGCAAGAGGTGCGGCAGTCGGTGGCGTTGACGTCGCATTGGTAGCCGTTGCAGCTGGTGGTGGAGGTGGCAGGGCAGGCGCCATCGGCACCGCAGGGGCGTTCGACGTAAATCATGCCGTCTCGACAGCCGCCTGGATCGCAAGTCGCGGTGGGGATGACGGTGTAGTCGCAGTGTGTGTCGATGCAAGCAGTGTTGAAGCAGGCCAAGGGGCCGTTGGGGGGATTGCGGCAATCGGCAGCAGTATCGCATTCAACGCAGGCGCCATCGACACAGACGCCATCTTGGTCGGGTTCAATCGTGGCGGCTAGGTCGCAGGGGCTTAAGGGCGCGGCCAAATCGTAGTCGCAACTGGGCGGCTCGCCAGGCACGCAGATGCCATTACTTTGGCAGCCCCCATGCGACTCGGTGCAGGTGATTCCGGCACACACAGCCAGACAGGCGTCTAAGCAATTGGCGCAGGCGAGGTCGGTGGGAGTGTAGCTGCATTGGCCGGTGGCCGGGATGCAGGTGCCGAGGTCGGCGTAGGTTCGATACACCGTGTTGTCGGCGGCACACTCATCGGGCGGCGGTTCGTTGCATACGAGTGTGGCTCCTACGCAATGGCCCTGACCATCGCAGGCGTCATCTAGAACACAGAGATCGATGGCCTCACAGGTTTCGCCTTGGGTTTTCGGAGCATACAAACAGCGTCCGAGCTCGCATTGGGCGTCGGCGGCTACTTCGCAGGGTCCGGGAGATTGGCAGTCTGAGGCGGTGAGGCAAGCAATATCAAGGGCCAGCGTCACCTGTGACATCATTTGGCGTACCACCACCACCGGGTGGGTGAGCGTGATGATCGGGGTTCCTTGCGCCAAGCCTGTCACCGTCAGCGACACCGTGCTGCCGGCCAATTCGTCACGGAGGAGGATGGCGACACCTTCGCCACCTTCCTTGAGTGCCCGTGGCGTGCTCGGGACGCGGGTGGGGGCGACCACCACCTCGCTGCCAAAAGTTGTAACGATTTCCAGTTGATCCAACTGTAGGCGGGGTGTGTAGGTGACGGTCAGGTCGATGCCCGTGACGTTCTTTTCGACCACGGTACTGGTATGACAGCTGCTCAAGGCCAGTGAGAACGCGCCCAGCCACAACCCAACCCTGCCGGCCCACGAGGTGTTCATGGAAGCTCCTAGCGTGCGTCAATCGTGCCAAGCGACCTGGACGGCGGCTCTTCTTGTACTTGTCGGCCCCACACCAAAACCGCTGTCGTTGCTGCCCCGGCTACCACGACCCCGGCCACCGTGCCCCAGAACCACCATTGCGACCACACGCTCTTAGGGGCAGTCTCGTCACGTCTGTCGGGTGCGTTTGGGGCGCGTGGATCTGTGAGCGCAAAACCTGTCGCGCTGCCGCTCGTCGTGTGCGGAGGGTTGCCGCCAACTTCGGCTTTTGCCGTCGCCGCGCGACTCGTCGCTTCGGCTTCTTCTGCAAGGCGGGTGCGACACTCGGTGAGGAGTTTGGTCACCACCGCGGCGTTGGGGGCATCTGGTTTTTCGCGCAGGTAGCCCGAGTAGTAAAAGACCGCACGCTCGCAGTTGTCGAGTTGCTTGTAGCATTGACCCAAGTTGAACAGGAACGCCGGAAATGGCGCCAGGTCGTACGCTTTTTTGTAGTGGGCGACGGCCTGCGAAAACTCGCCCATCTTGTAGAACTTCTCGGCGATGGCAAATTCTTTCTTAGCGCGATCTTTATTACCTGCCGCGGTCGCCGGGCGGCTTGTTCCGGCGGTGCAGGTGAAGCTCAGGAGCACCGCCAACACGCGCAGCCATGTGCGCGCGTTGCCCTCGAAAGCACCCTTCGATGTTGTCATCCTGTCCCCACAAGCCCTTAGCGCCAGGATCTCTAGAACGGGCTCAACGTCGCGTCCGGATCCTCTGACCGTTTGCCGGGGCGCGGTTTGACCACCCGTTTGGATGGGCGTGCCTCGGGTGCTTTGGCCAGTTCCACTGATAGGATCGCGCTCGCCTGCCGCCCCAATTGCTTGGTGACCGGCACATAACCGGTCCGCTTGAACTGCAGCGACACAGTGCCATCCCCAACCGGAAAGTCACGCGTAAACGGCGTGGTTCCGAGGATTTCTTGGGTGCGCAAATCACTGACCGTTGCGCCTGCCGGGTTTGATTCGAAGGTTAACGAGACCGTGAGGGGGGTGAGGGTAGCCGTTGAGCCGGGCACGGTTGCATTCACATCAGGGGGCACAGGCGCTGCAACACCGGCGTTGGTTGGCACAGCAGATGGCTGTGAAACCTTGGTTTCTACAACCGACTCTGAGGTTGTTCGGGACGCGACGATGCCAACACCTAAAAGCAGGGCCACCAACGCCGAGATTGCCAAGGCGCGGCCACGGCTCGTCGAGAGCCAGCGGCGGAAGCGTGTTGGGTGTTGCTGTTGGCTGGCCTTCGCAGCCTGTTTTACCGCGGCGCGCGACACGGTGCTGAGCGGCTGTTTTGTTTGGATCTCGGCAAGTGCCGTCTCCAAAGCACGCATCGATGGGAAGCGTCGCTCTGGGTCTTTGCACAGGCACGCAAGCACGACCGCATCGAGATCTCGCGGAATGTTTTGCGGCGCGGCTGCATGGACGCTCGGCGCCACAGGGCTCACGGTGGTCTGGTTCAAGAGCGTTTCGATGGTCGTACGTCCGACGAACGGATTCGTGCCGGTGAGCATTTCGTACAACATGACCCCCAACATATAGATGTCGCTACGTTGGTCGGCCTCCTTCCCATAGGCCTGCTCGGGAGACATGTAGCGCGGTGTGCCCAAAATGACGCCGGTTTGCGTCAGCGCGGTGTTTTCCAACGAGTGGGCGGCCGCGTTGATAATCTTCGAGATGCCAAAATCCAAGACCTTCACAAAATCGGGCTGTTGTTGATCCACCGTCAGGAAGATGTTGCTCGGCTTCAGGTCACGGTGCACGACACCGGTCGCGTGTACCACCGCCAGGACGTCTGCAACCTGAAGGGCGATGCGTAAGGTTCGTTCAACCGTCAACGGCGCTTCGCGAGCCAAGAGGGCATCTAACCCCTCACCCTCCAAGAGCTCCATGACATACGCCACGGTACCCGAGGAAGTTTCAATAAAATCAGTGATTTGGATGAGGTGGGCATGCTTGATGAGGTTCACCGAGCGTGCCTCTTGGAAGAAGCGTTGCACCGCAGCACTGGAACAGGCGAGGTCGTCGTTGAGCTTCTTCAGTGCCACGCGGCGGCCGAGCTGTACATGTTCTGCGAGGAACACGCGCGCCATACCGCCCACGCCAATCAGGTCCAAGATCCGATAGTTGCCAAGGGTCTTGCCGACCTCGTCAGGCGTCAAAGGGGTGTTGTTTGCGGCCGATGTCGCCATTTCGGACGCTGACATCGGCGCACCATCTCCGCTGCAAGCCTCGGTGGGTGGTGGTGGTGGCGGCGCACGACGCGCACGCGAGAGGCGACCCGTGTTGGCCACGGCGGGCGCGCTTTCAGAAGCGGACGAACCCTCAGGCTCCGAGGCGTCGTTGGTAGACCCCAACTCGTCAGACTCCCTGGGCGCGCCAGTCACGCGTTCCTACCTCCAGCTACCAAGCTCGTTTACCTATGAACGAAATCGTAACGCACCCTTTGGGCCCCAACAAGCGAGAGATCGGCCCACCCGTTCGTGTCAACTCAACCCAAGTTTGTCCACCAACTCATCTAAAGTCTTGGCAAGCATTTCGGCTTGAGTCTTCAGCGGATCGCCATCCAACAGCTGGTCAGCCAACGCATCGGCCGATAGCTGGCTTGCGAGCACGGCATCGTGGAAGTACGGCACCAAATCGAGCCAATAACCCCCTGCGCCATTGGCCACAAGAGCCACCCAGCCCGCGCTGCGTTTGGTGGTTGCTGGCTTCAACACCCAAGGCAATGCCTGCTCGACCCGATGGCGATCGCGGTCGGCTTCGAACATCGCGCCAAACCCAGGGTCGCGCGGCGGTTTTTCGTTTGGCACCGGGAATCGACCAAGCCTCACAACCTCGCACAACTTGGCAAGTGGCTGCGAAGCAAAAGCGCAATTGCTCGTCCACCGGACTTGCCCACGCACCTTCACCGACTCTGCCGGCAATTCGGCCGGAGGCAGCGATGCCAACACCGGCAATTGCTCAAGCGTAAGCTCGACCGTCGGCCGCCCGCGACTGGGAGGTACCTCTAGGACCAACGGGCCCAATTGGATGTGCGTCAGCAAGTTGGGGGCGGGTTTGGTTGCCTCCAACCCAGCTCCGGCGGTCGCGGGGCCATGTTTGCTAGGCGCCTCTTGTCCTGGGCGCCCGCGATTCTGTTGGACGCCAAAGCGCGATGCCGCACGCGGGTTTAGCTGTGGCAACCATTCGCGTTTGATGGCGGAGACCTGCACCGCGTACGCACGTGCGTACTGCATCAATTCCGCGGCCACGGCGTAGACGGGTGGACGATCGAGCAATGCCGAGCCTGGATGCAACGCCACGCGCGCGCCTGAGACCATGTCGTAGTCGTTGGCCGCACCGCGCCGCCGCATGATCCGGTCGGCCAGCCCCGCCGCCACCGACCGCACAATTTCTTCCTCGGGGCCTGAGCCTTTGACGTCGATCCCTTGCTCCTGGGCAATGTCGCAAAGTTGGCCATGCGCCTTGGTAACAAACGCCAAGATCTCGGCATCCAAGAAATTCTTTTCGCAGAAGCTCTTTGGATCGGCTGCGGCGGCAAAGGCCCGATAGACCTGAATCAGCGTCACCACGTCTCCCAGCGGGTGAAAAAATCGCCGATGTGCCCGTTTGGCCGTATCCATTTGCTCTTCGGGCAGCACAAACGGTGCCCGCGACGACAAGAAGGCACCGGCAATCAGCACTTCGTCGACAACGGTGGGGTAATGCTCGGCCGCTTCGATCACCATGCGGGCCAGGCTGGGCGACAGCGGGAACGGGACCATGCGCTTGCCCACCGGCGTGAGCTTGCGCTGGCGGTCAATCGCGCCCATCGCCTCCAGACTGTCGAGGGCGGCGTGCACCTTATCGCGCGGTGGTGGAGTGGGGAACGGAAAGGTCTCGACGTGATGCACGCCCAAGTCGATCAAGCGCAGCACCACCTCTGAGAGATCCACGCGCAATATCTCTTCGCTGGTGAATTCGGGGCGGGCCTCCAAGGAGTATTCATCGTACAGCCGTACCACCTCGCCGGGGCCAGTGCGTCCGGCTCGACCCGCGCGTTGTTGTGCCGATGCCTGGCTAATTGGCAGTTCACGCAGCGCGGTGATGCCGCTGTTAGGGGAGAAGCTTGGGATCTTGGCGAGACCGCTGTCTACCACGTAGCGCACATCACGAATGGTGATGCTCGTTTCGGCAATGTTGGTCGATAACACCACCTTGCGCTTGCCGGGAAATTCGTCGAACACCCGCTCCTGTTCCTCGCGAGTCAAGCGCGCAAACAGCGGTAGCACCTCCAGGCCTTTGCCGTCGCGCGATTGGTTCAGGCTCTGCTCGACGCGGCGGATCTCGCCTTCGCCGCTCAGGAACACCAAGATATGCCCCGGCTCGCGATGCTTGTGGATGCGCAGCACCTCATCCACCACGGCATCACCCCGATCGTTGGGCCGGTTGGAATGGGGCGGGCGGTACTGGATGGTGATTGGATAGGTGCGCGCGGGGACAGAGATGAGCGGCACATGGCCTGCCACAGGCGCGAAGAAACGCTGAAATTGCGCTGGGTAAAGCGTGGCCGAGCTGATGATGACCCTCAGGTCTTTGCGTCGAGCGAGGAGCTGATGCACGAGCCCCAAGATGACGTCGATGTTCAGGCTGCGTTCATGCGCCTCGTCGATCATTAAAACATCGTAAGCGCTTAGGTCGGGGTCACCGCGGGCCTCCATCAGCAGGATGCCGTCGGTCATGATCTTAATCGCGGTGTCGGGACGGGTTTGATCGTCGAAGCGAATCGCATAACCGACGCTGGTGCCGACCTCGACGCCCTCTTCGGCAGCGATGCGCCACGCCACGCTGACGGCCGCCAAACGCCGAGGTTGAGTCACGCCCACACGCCGCACGCCCAGGCGGCGCTTCAAGATGCGAGGCAACTGCGTGGTTTTGCCGCAGCCGGTGGGACCCTCTACGACAATGACTCGGTGGCGATTAAGCGCATCGAGGATCTCCTCTTCGCAAGCATAGATTGGGAGACGGCGCGCTTCTTCATCGGGGTGTGTCATGAATTCTCGTGAAAATAGGTTGGCAGCATCGTACGGTACGTGCGCTGCGGCGCCAAGTCTCTCGACACGCCCCACCTTTCAGGGCTACAGAGGCAGCGGTTTTTACAAAGCTATCTCGTCACCATGGAACCAACGATGAGCCAAAAGAGTTTCCGACGAGTTTTAATCGCCAACCGCGGCGAGATTGCGGTGCGGGTGGCGCGGACCTTGCGCGACCTGGAGATCACCCCGGTGGCTATTTACTCCGAAGCCGACCGGATTGCCCCGCACGTGCGGGTTTGCGACATGGCCTTCCCGGTGGGACCGGCGGCGGCGCGCGAGAGCTACTTGCGCATCGACCACGTGATTGAAGCGGCCCGTTTGGCGGCAGCCGATGCGATTCACCCGGGCTACGGCTTTTTGGCCGAAAACCCCAACTTTGCCCAAGCGGTGGTCGATGCGGGCATGACCTTTATTGGTCCGCCCGCGCAGGCGATGCGCGTGATGGGCACCAAAACCTCGGCCCGCGAAGCGATGATCAAGGCGGGTGTACCGGTGGTGCCGGGCAGTGACGGGCCGCTTACCTCGCTGGAGGAGGCCAAGCGCTGGGCCGACAAGCTCGGCTACCCCGTGATGCTGAAGGCGGCGGCAGGCGGCGGCGGCAAAGGAATGCGGCTCGCCAATAACGTCGACGAGCTGGAGAGTGGCTTTCGGGCAGCGCGCTCCGAGGCGCACAACGCCTTTGGCGATGACACCGTCTATATGGAGAAGGTGATCGTCAACCCGCGCCATATTGAGATTCAGATTCTGTCGGGCCCCGATTCCAAAACGGTGTACCTGGGCGAGCGCGAGTGCTCGATGCAGCGCCGTCACCAAAAGGTGATTGAAGAGAGCCCGTCGTTGGCGGTGAGTGACGAGCTGCGCCACAAGATGGGGGGCATTGCCTGCAAGGCCGCCGAGAGCGTGGGGTATGTAGGCGCCGGGACGCTGGAGTTTTTGCTCGACGAGCAGAAGAACTTCTACTTCTTGGAGATGAACGCCCGCCTACAGGTGGAGCACCCGGTCACTGAGCGTGTTTATGGCGTGGACTTGGTGGAAGAGCAGGTGCGCATTGCCCAAGGGCAGCCACTCAGGCTCAAGCAGGAGAATCTGCGCGCCACGGGGCATGCCATTGAGGCGCGAGTGTACGCCGAAGATCCGCACGCCGATTTCATCCCGTGCCCCGGATTCATTGAGGATTTGGTGCTGCCGCAAGGCCCTGGCGTGCGCGTGGACTCGGGCGTGACTTCGCACTTTGAGGTGCCGCGTCACTATGATCCCATGATCGCCAAGATCATTGCCTGGGGCGAAGACCGCGAGCGCGCCCGTAGGCGTTTGTCGCGCGCCTTGGGTGAAACCGCGGTTAAGGGAATTACCACCAACACCTCGTTCTTGCGCTGCATGGTGGAGCAGGAAGAGTTCAAACGTGGCACTTACAACACCAACACGGTGGCGGAGCTTTTGGAGCGCAAGGGTGCCCGGCCGCCCGAAGAGATTTTGACGATGGCTGTGGCCGCGACGGTCATCAATGCTTATCGGCGCGATACCAAGTCGAGCCAACCCACCAAAACTCCGCCTTCGCCCAAGAGCTCGGGCTGGCGCAACGCGCTGTGGCGCTAACGGAGGCCCAACATGCATTACGTCGCATTGGTAGAAGGTGAAGAGCGTCACGTCGAAATCGCCGAAATCGGCCCGGACCAGTTTGAGCTGCGGATGCTGGACCGCACCCTGGTGGTGGATTCGAAGCTCGTGAGCGAGACCACCCAGTCGATGATCGCGCACCACGAGGCGTTCAACGTTGAGTCTGAGCAAAGCAGCGAAGGTGGCGAGAACGTGCTGGTGCGTCGGCATGTGGTGCACGTGGAGGTGGTGGACCTGCGCACGCTCCGAATGCGCAAGGCCCAAGAAGAGGTGGGCGCCCCGGAAGGTCCCGCCGGCATTGTGGCACCGATGCCAGGCAAGGTGATTGCGGTGTTGGTGGAAGAAGGCCAAACCGTGAAAAAAGGCCAAGGGCTCGTGGTCGTGGAAGCGATGAAGATGGAAAACGAGCTCCGAGCTCCCAAAGCCGGCATCGTTAAGAACCTCACCGTAAGCGAAGGCCAAGTGGTCGAGGGCGGCGTCGCGTTGATGATGATCGCGTAGTGCCAGGGAGCTTTCGGTTCTCACCGCGGTGTTGGACTACGGCCGCTCCGATGCTTCTGTGGCTGTGACATTGGACAGCGGTGCCAAGGGCACGATCTACTTGGCCTACAACCAATGGCAGGTGCTAGCTGAGCTGTACGCCACCCGCTTTGGTGAGTTTGCCAAGGTGAACAAAGCCAAGTTGGGGGTACCGCTTGGCCTAGAAGAGTCCGGTGCAAATCCGCAGGGTGGCTGCGGGCACGCTCGCCGCGATGCCCGAAACGCTGACGTATTAGCGCAGTTGCCCCGTTTCCGATTTGCGCCATACTAGCTCTTGCCTGCACCTGTCACCCAGGAGCCCGCTATGGCAAGAACTGAGAGCCTGCGTTCCCAGCATCAAAAGTTGCTGCTCGCTGTGGGCGATATCGGCGCTCACCTTGCCGCGCGGGCACAACCAGGGATGGCTGAGCAGCTGCGTAAAAAGATCTCTGCGCTCATTGGCCAATTACAGTTTCACCTGATCTCCGAAGAGAAGGTGCTCTATCCAGCGCTGTTAAATAGCACCGATGCCAATGCCCGCGAGATGGCAAACAAGTTCATCCGTGAGATGGGTGGGTTGGGCCAAACGGTGCTAGCGCTGAACGACAAGTGGACGAACGCATACATCCACGCCGATCCTGGCTTTCCACGAGAATGGCAGCAGGTCCAGCAGACACTCGCCGACCGCATCCAACGGGAGGACAACGAGCTATACCCCTTGGCGGATGTGGTGTTGGGGTAGACCTTTAAGGGTGACGTGCGTCGGGTGACACCTGGAGGTTACACTTCGGGAAACATTGACCCAGGTCCCGGATGGCGCAGGCAAAGTCAAAGCTGGCGCGTTCATTGCATGAGCTTGGTTCAACGCCATTTGGGGGGGCAAGGCAGGAGAGCTGATGGACATGCAGCGACCCATCGGTTTGATACGTTGGCCGCAACTGCAAGTGCCAGGGTTGGTCGCGGCGGCGTTGTTCGTAGGCACGCTGATATGGTGTGGTGCCGCTGACGCAGCCACCCCACCGCGCCTGCATTTGGCTCCCGAGCGCGGCATTGCCAACCGTTACATGGTGGTCTTGGACCGCGCTGCCGTTCAACAGGACGCCATGCTTGGAGTGGGCGATCGGTCGCGGAGTTGGCGGCTCTTTTGGGCCGGCGCCATCATGGTCGGATCACGCGACTGTGGGAGCATGCGTTAAGCGGCTTTGTGGTGGAGCTGCAACCTGCCGATGCCGCTCGACTTGCCCAGGAGCCGTGGGTGAGCGGCGTCTATCAAGACGCCACACTGTCGGTGCCGATCAACGACTGCTCGTTGGGCGCACAGGCGGATGCGGTTCAGGGGATGCCCAGCTCGCCGCAAAGCATCGATTGCGTCGACCCCAACCCGCAAAACGCGGCAGGCGTGTGCACCGACAACTGGGGTTTGGATCGCATCGATCAAGCGGGCACAACCCGCGATGGCTTGTACCATTTTGAGGCCACCGGCGCAGGCGTGCACATTTACTTCATTGATACCGGCTTGTATGCCGCACATCAGGAGTTCACCGGCCGCATCGGCGCCGGCTACAACACCGCCACCGAGAGCGCCGACACCAGCGACTGTGCAAGCTGGAGCCACGGCACTCACGTGGCCGGCATCGCGGCCGGCAAGACCTATGGCATTGCCAAGAGCGCTACGCTGCACTCCGTGAAGATGTGGGATTGCAGCACCATCGAATCTTCCAACATCGTGCAGGCGTTTGAGTGGATCTACAACCACCACAATCCGGCCACCCAGGGGCCGGCGGTGGTGAACATCAGCATGAACAATAGCGCCAACTACGATCCGGACTGGACCGGTACCACCTCGCCACTTGGTATTGCAGTGGCAAATCTCATCAATAACCGCGGCATTTTGGTCATTGAGTCCGCAGGCAATCAGGCGGGCGAGGCCTGTGCGCACAGCCTCGGGGTACCGGGGGTGTTGGTGGTGGGCGGTGTGGATGAGTACGACACCCGCTGGGAGCGTGCTGTTGGCGATCCCAACTACTCGGGGTGGTGTGCAAGCGGCGGCGATTGTGGCTCGAACTACGGTGGTTGTATCGACATCTGGGCCCCGTCAGCGCACATCGTGTCGTCGTGGGTTGGTGCCAGCACCAACTATTGTCGGCTGAGCGGCACCTCGATGGCGGCGCCGGTGGCGACTGGCGTGGCGGCGCTCTACTTACAAACCCATCCAACGGCAACGCCCGCAGAGATCACGACTTTTTTGACGAGTGGCGCCATCAAAGGCGTGCTGACCGAGTTGGGTGCAGGTTCGCCTGACGGCTTGATTTCGACGCAGGTCGCGAGTCCGGCGATCTCGGTGATGCCCGTGGGTACACTTGCCTTTGGCACCAGCAGCGTGGGGGTGCCCACGAGTCCGCAAACGGTCACAATTACGAGCAGTGGCGACGCTGCCTTGCAGCTTGGAGCCATAACCCTTGGGGGAACCTATCCCGGCGATTTTGGGATCGTCAGCAATCCCTGTAGCAATACAAGCCTGGCACCGGGTGTCACCTGTCAGATCTCGTTGGCATTCACACCCACGGCCATCGGCGCACGCAGCGCCGAAGTTCGGGTGCCCTCCAACGACACCACCGCAGGTACGGTGGCGTTAGCCCTGACTGGCCAAGGCGTGCAGCCGCGCCTAACGGTTGTATTGGCGGGCGCTGGCACGGGTGGCGTTTCCAGCAACCCGGCGGGCATTCTGTGTGGCTCGACCTGTGAAGCGCAATTTCCTGGGGTTGCAAGTGTTGTGCTGACGGCGATTCCCAGCGGCAACTCTCGTTTTGTCGGCTGGTCTCCGGCGGCCTTGGGCATGAGCGACACAGCCACCGTGCCGATGGACCGCGACCAACAAGTTACAGCAACGTTCGCACTCAAGTCCGACGCCGATGGCGCTTTGGCAAATGACTCCGGTGCTGCAGGTGATGGCGACCAACACTCTGATGGCGCGGTGATTGCCCTAGGAGACTCCCTTGACACGCCCGGGGCCAACCTCGCCTTTGACGGCACCGAAGCTGTGGGGGGCTGTAGTTGCCGGGCAGGTGCTAGCGCCGGCAGCTCGCTGCTGTTGCTGAGTGGTTGGTGGGTCTTGCCGTGGCGCCGACGCTCTCGGTGGCGCGATGGCTGACGAGGGTGGGGTGTTGCATGGGTAGCCAGCCAGCGCGGCGGTTGTGAATGTCGGGATCGAGACGATGAAAAAGCCATTCAGCACGCAAAGGCCGCTCTGGTCGGTCGTTCTAGCGGCCGCTTCGGCCGCGGCAGTTGCGGGCTCGGCTTGTCAGCGCGCCGATGAGCGTCAGCCGCCATGCGCGAGTAACGATGATTGCCTACCCGGCTATGCCTGTGTCGATGCCACCTGCATGGAGCTTTGTTGGGACTCGACTGATTGCGGGGACCGGCGATTGTGCATCGAGGGCTTTTGCGACGATCGAGAGTGCCTGAGTGATGCCGACTGCAAGGCCGGGGTTCTTGAGTGCTTGGATGTAACCGCTTCTACCACATGCCAAGGTGAGCGCGTGCTGGGCCCCTGCGTCGATGAGCACTGCGTGCGCGTCGACGATGACTCGGGTTGTGCCGGGATCGTGCATTCATGTCCGAACCAACTTCGCGCGCTTGCCTGTAGCGATGCGTTCACGCAGGCGCCGCCTGAGTGCCCTGTAGGGTGCGACGCAGATGAGGACTGCGATCTGGGCCTTGTTTGCGAAGGGCACGCGTGTGTTGGGGGGCCTGAGCAGCCGCCCTACATCGGCGATGCACCTAATCAGATCTTGGGCAAGGGCGAACCGATGGCGGTGTTGAACCTGGCGTCCTATACGGCACCCACCAACGGCGATCCAATCATTGGGTATCAGCTCCTGAGCGGCACGTTGCCCGTGGGGCTTACCTTCAATGGCACAACCGGCGTCATTGCTGGCACGCCCAGCATCGCGGGCAGTACCACCGTGACATGGACGGCCGCCGACGACGATGGTGCCAATATGACTGGCGATGCCATCCAGTTTCAGATCGGCGCCAACGGCACACCGCCCCAGCTTGGCAATGCTCCCGACCAGGCCTTGGGTGTCGGCGTGGCCTTCTCGATGAGCTTGGCCGACTACGTTACGCCCACCGAGGGTGACCCGGTGATGCAGTACCTGTTAGCCACCGGCGAGCTGCCCCTTGGGGTGACGCTCGACACTGCCAGTGGTTTGATCTCAGGCACACCCAACACCCCGGGTAGCTACCAATTGGTGTGGAGCGCCGCCGACGATGACGGCGCCAACCCGAATGGAGACGCGCTCAAGCTCACGGTTACCATCACGACGCCCACGCTCGCCTTTTCCACGACGTATGATGGTGCTGCGGCAACGTCGTTGCCCTGTAGCAGCACTCTCTACGGTCGGGTCGACGGTTTTGGCACGACCTCTATCCAAACCTGTTTTGAGCCCGACAACGCCGGTACTTGCAGCTCCCCGCCCACCAACTGGTCTGCGGTGCCCAACAGCGACTGGAGCTACGTTGCTGCCAGCAGCCAATGGCGAGCCCAGTTTGCGGCCTACCGATTTGTGACTGGAAGCCATGAGTTTCTCTTTCGCAACTCGCAAACCGGTGTGTCCACGAGCCAAGTGGTGAGCGTGACCCACGGGTTGGGCTGTAGCTGGCAGCCTCCAGCTTATCCATGTCCGGCCCCCCCCACCAATTGCTGTGGCCCGGCTTTTGCGGGTGCCACGCTCTCCTGGAACAGCACCACGTGGACCTGTCAATGTTACTGAGGCTTTGCCACATGGTTTGCCCGCGAGAGGGCGCCGCCCGGAGGAGACCGTTGATGCGCCACGCAGTGGGGATGGGTTTAAGGCTGGCTGTAGCGGTGATGGGCGTCAGTTGTGGCGACGATGCGCTCCACAGTGATGCCAGGCAAAGCGGTGAGCCCACGTCGTGGGGAGACTGGGACACGGTCATTGGCGATTCGCAGCAGCCCAGCGACAGTCACGCCAGCCCGGATGTTGACGCCCCCACCGATTCTCGCGGTGACGACCTAGCTGTCGACCAACCCCCCGTTGCCGTGCCGGCCCTGGGCGCGGCGTGGGTGGGCGCGCGTTTGCAGATTCACACCACCGTGGGGCTAGACGGCAGCGCCAGCGTTGACCCCGAAGGCATGCCACTCAGCTTCGCGTGGCGAATCATCGCTACCCCGCTGGGCAGCGGCGTCTCGCTCACCGGGCCGGCCACGGTATGGCCCATGTTAACCCCTGACTTGGGGGGCGATTACACTGTGGCGCTTACGGTTACCGATGTCGCGGGTCTCACCGACACCAAGACGCTCACCTTCACCGTGGAGGCGCCCTACACCGACGCGCCGTTCACCGTCACGGTGGTGAATTACACATTGAGCGGAGCCGATTGCTTTACGGTGTCGCCGGTGCTCACCGGCAGCCTCACCATCGACCGCAATGACCCCAGCATCGTCTTTCATTTTAACAGCAGTGATTTCGTGGGCACCATCGATGGTCAAGCGCACTTTGCGGTGGAGCTCTATCAGGAGTTCAACTACGCGGATGGCTGCCATTGGGGTGCGCGCGACCGTCTGGTGGGCGCATTTACCACGCCGAATACCTTCTGGGCCGACCATAGCTACACCGAGTGGGTCATCATCTCCGACGGCGCCTGCGCACCGGCCTGCGTGATCTCTTCCCGAATCGAGGGGATGCGACAGTAGTTGGGCCTATGGCTGTAGAGGTGGAATTTCATGGAGATGCGATCAAACAGACGACGTTGGCAAAGTTTCCCGAGCTGGCTGCACCAGATGGCGGGGAGCTTGGGTTTGGTTTGGGGATTGGGTGCGTGTGCGGGGGCGAGCGTGGTTGCCGAGTGCGTCGACGAGAGTGCATGCCCTGCCGGCTTCCGCTGTGTTGATACGGCCTGCGTGCAAGCGTGCGTGGACTCCACCTCGTGTGGTGCCGGCAGCTACTGCGTTGCGGGGGCCTGTGAGAGTTACGAGTGTCGCGTCGACAGTGACTGCCATGCCCAGTTTGTCTGCCACGACATTGAAACCACCACGGACTGCCAAGGCTATCGCACGGTGGCTGCCTGTCGCGACGGGGTCTGTGTGCATTTGGATGACGACACCGGCTGCGAGGGTAGGGTGCATGCATGCGCCAACAACTTCATGCCAGTGACCTGCACCGGGGCCGCTGATGCCACTGCGCCTATCTGTGCCAGTGTTTGTGAGACTGACGCAAATTGCCTGCCTGGGTATCGTTGTTCGGCGTCAGGTAGCTGTGACTCGGACACGGGGGGGCAACCGCCGCTGTTGGCACCTGCACCTGACCAACACCTTGCCGTGGGCATTCTTGCCGCGCCGCTCAATCTTGCGGGCTATGTTATGACCACCGATGGCGACGCCATTTTAGAATACTCATTGATTTCGGGCAGTTTGCCTGCGGGGCTTGGGTTGAATGCCGCCACGGGCCAGATCACGGGCATTCCTCAGGCGGCAAGTCTTGGCACGTCCGACGTCACGTGGACGGCCCGCGACAAGGATGGCGTCAACCCCACAGGCGATACCGTCCAGTTCACCGTGGTGGCACCCGGCAATTGCGTCTTACCGTGGGGTGGCTCGATGACCCATGGTTCCACGGTGACAGCCTATGTTGCATCGACGGTTGCATGTGGCAACAGCTGCGCCTTTGAACAGCGGCTGTGTGACAACGGTACGCTCTCCGGGAGTTACACGGCGCAGGCATGTGTTGTGGCTAGCTGCCAACCGGAGGTTATCTTTTCCAAGACATCCAACGGCGCGGCCGAATCACAATTTGACACGATGGCACCCGCTTATGGGCGCATTCTCAACCTAAGCGCGGGAAACGCCGCGACCTGTATGGAGACCGTGGGTGTGAATACCGGGGCCTGCGTGAGCCCGGCCGCATGGGCCTCGGCGGCGGCCAATGGTTGGGTTTACAATGCCACCTCAGGGGAGTGGCGCTTTACCATTAACGCGCGTGCCTTTGTGCCTGGCATCTACAAGTTCTACGCGCGCAACACCGACACGGCCACCACCAGTGCGGGATATACGCTTAACTTTAACGGCGCCCCGGTGTTGGTGTTCTCTGAAAGTCCCACTGGGCCTGCAGGTACGACGTTTGATACGTCGAGCACGATCTATCAGCGAATTCACGGCTTGTCTGCGAGCAATGCCCAAGCGTGTGCGGAGTTCGTAGGGGTCAACGATGGTCTGTGCAATGCGCTAGGCAATTGGACCACGTTTCCGACCTCAGGTTGGAGCTACCACACCGAGTCTAGGCAATGGCGCTCCACCATCGCGCCGTTCGCGTTCCCGCCTGGCCTCTACAAGAATCTAGCGCGCAACACCACCACGGGTGTGCAGAGCGTCGTGGTGATGCTGACATTGGCTGGGGCACCCGTGTTTGTGCTTTCGAATGTGTTAAACGGTCCCAGTCAATCGAGCTTCTCGGTGTCACAGACGGTGTACATGCGGATGCACGGCCTTAGTGCCACCAACGGGCAGGGCTGCACCGAAGCCATCGGCATCAATGACGACTACTGCGATGCCGATGCCAACTTCACCAATTTCCCGGCGAATGGGTGGAGTTACGACGCCGCCGCTTCGCAATGGCGCGCGACGATTGCTCCCAACACCATACCTGCCGGGAGCTACCTTGGTTATGGCCGCAATCGGGACACCGGCCAGCGCAGCGCGGGGGTTGGGTTCGCACTTGTGCCCTAGTCATAGATCCACAACGTCATTGAGGCGTCGAGAGCCATGCAG
>JAKLEG010000100.1 GCA_022703175.1 Myxococcota bacterium
CTGACGCGCCGTACGATGTACGCGCAGTCGCCAAGGAGCTGCGTTCTCTGGACGAGCAGATCCGCCTGGGGCCCACCACGGGCTCCATCGTACGGGCTGCCGAAAAGCGCGGTATCCCTGCACGGCGCTTGAACGACGGCAGCTTGGTACAGTTTGGCTGGGGCGTGCATCAGCGTCGTATCTTGGCCGCCGAAACCGATCGCACCGGCGCCATCGCCGAGGCGATTGCTCAGAACAAAGAGCTGACCAAGAGCCTGCTGGGGGCCGTGGGCGTGCCGGTACCCGAAGGGCGCTCCGTCGAGAGCGCTGAAGATGCGTGGGCCGCTGCTCAAGAGGTCGGCGTGCCCGTGGTGGTGAAGCCACGCGACGGTAACCAAGGGCGCGGTGTTGCCGTGAACCTGAAGACCCGCGAACAAGTGATGGCCGCCTACGCCGCCGCCCGCGAAGAGGGCTCGCGTATTTTGGTGGAACGCTGCGCTCCCGGGGCCGACTACCGCTTGCTGATCATCGGTTATAAACTCGTGGCTGCAGCCCGCCGGGAGCCGCCGCAAGTCTGGGGCGATGGGACGCATACGATTCGAGAGTTGGTTGAGGCCGTGAACGCCGATCCGCGGCGCGGTGAAGACCATGCCACCTGCCTGAGCAAGATCCCGCTGGATGCCATCGCGCTCGGCGTCTTAAGCGAACAGGGCTACACGCCCGAATCGGTGCCGCGTAACGGCACCAACGTGTTGTTACGTCGGAATGCCAATTTGAGCACTGGCGGCAGTGCTACCGACGTCACCGATGACGTTCACCGCGAAGTGGCGGCTCGGGCGATTGATGCCGCGCGCATGGTGGGCTTGGATATCTGCGGCGTGGACGTCATTTGTCGTGACATCACTCGGCCTCTCGAAGAGCAAGGGGGTGCCATCGTCGAGTTGAACGCCGCGCCCGGTTTCCGTATGCACCTGGAACCGTCTGCCGGCAAGGGTCGGCCGGTGGGTGATGCGGTCATTTCGACGCTATTCCCCGATGGCACCGATGGTCGTGTTCCCCTCGTGGCGGTGTCCGGGACCAACGGCAAAACCACCACCGTACGCCTGGTGGCGCATCTGTTGCGCACCCACGGCAAGCGGGTGGGCATGACTTGCACCGATGGCGTCTACGTTGACGACCAGCGTATTCAAACGGGTGATTGCTCCGGCCCTAAGAGTGCACGCACAGTGCTCTTGAACCCGAGCGTCGAAGCCGCAGTGCTGGAAACAGCTCGGGGTGGCATTCTGCGTGAAGGTTTGGGGTTCGATCGTTGTGATGTCGCGATCGTGACCAATCTGGGTGCGGGCGATCATCTAGGGATGGGCGGTATCGCCACCGTGGAAGATCTGGCGGTGGTGAAGCGCGTGGTGGTGGAGAATGTCGCCAAGAACGGCACTGCGGTGCTCAATGGCGCGGATCCGCTCACGGTCGAGATGGCGCCGCATTGCCAGGGCAAGGTGACGCTGTTTGCTTGGGAATCTACATGCCCGTCGTTGGTGGCGCACCGGGCTCAGGGTGGCCGTGTCGTTTATGTCGAAGGCGGCGCTATTTGGGCAGCCCTCGGCACCGTGACCGAACGAGTGGTGTCGTTGGGTGATTTGCGCTTTGCGTTGGGTGGGCGAGCTCGCTTCGAGGTCGAAAACGCGATGGCAGCGGTGGGTGCTGCGTGGGGGCTGGGTTTGTCGTGGCAGCTGATTCGCACCGGGCTTGCAAGTTTCGCGTGCGATTCGAGCACGGCGCCTGGACGCTTCAACGTCATGGATCACCGCGGTGCGACGCTGATTGTCGACTACGGTCACAATCCAGACGCCCTGAGTGCCCTGGTTCAAACGGTGGAGCAGATGCCTGCCGGCAAGCGCGTGGCGCTGATCTCCGCCGCCGGGGATCGTCGGGACATCGACATCGTTCGCCAAACCGAGATCCTCGGAGATGCGTTCGATGAGGTGATCCTTTACGAAGACCAATGCAACCGAGGTCGCCCTGAGGGCGAGGTGATGGGTTTGTTGCGCAAAGGTCTTACGGGGCGGAGGCGGGTGAAGCACGTGCAGGAGATTCGTGGTGAGTTTGTGGCCATCGAAGCCTGCGTTAACCGACTGAACCGCGGAGATTTGGCCCTTGTGCTCATCGACCAAATCGAGCCGTCGCTGCACTTCTTGGCTGACCTAATGTCAGCACGTCAGGTGGCCTAGATCTCTGGGCGGATTCTAAGGGGTTGTGGGGGGCGTGAGGGCAGTCGCAGGCCAAGGCTGGGTGTTTCTACGAATCGGTAGAAGACGTGCGCAGCGGCCATCGACATTGCCCAAGCCGTGACCATGCCCAGAAGCGCGCCCTCGGGTCCGACGTTGTACGAGGACACCACGGCATTCACCACCAGGCACACCGGGAAATGGATGAGAAACAGACTGTAGGAGGTGCGGCCCAAGTAGCTGCTCAGGCTGCCTTGCGGCCAGCGCTCCAGAAGCTTCGTGCGTGACGTAAACCACAACACGCAGGTGGTCGCGGCGGCAACCAACAACCGCGGTCGGAACTCGATGCCTACGGCGAGCGCGGTGGCCAAAAGGTACAGCGGCAGTTCCCAACGATTGAGCTTTTTGGCGTTGCGCCAGGCCACCAACACGCCCCCAAAGTAGGCGCCAAAGAAGTAGAGTGCATAATCATCCAGGTTGGCGTTGCGGTTGATATAAAACAACGACGCCAGCGCGATCCCCCACAAAGTGGTTTTAATTGCCAGGAAGGCTGAGGTCGCTAAATGCAGGCTGCGACACAGAGTTGTGGCCATCACGGATACAAACAGCAACAGCAGGAACAGCTGGAAGTCGATGGCCAGATACCAGATCCCGGCGGTGATCGCCTCATGGTCCAGCACGCTCTGCAAGAACAACAGGTGCGCGCCTAAGGCCGCAAGCGTCGGCGGCGCCGAGATCGATTCGTGCTCCATCAGACGACCCGCCAGCGAATTGGCGAGCATCGCGATCACGAGCGTTACGATGTACGGCAAACCGATGCGGAGATAGCGTTGCAGAACAGCGCGGAGGGTTGCGCGCCACGTCAACGGCTTGCTGCGTTGCGTAATGCGCGCCGTCATGAAGCCGCCGAGTACAAAAAAGATTTGCACGGCCATGCGCGCATAGTCGTACAACAGGTCGATCGCCAAGGGCGCCAGTGGGTAGGCGATGTCGGACAGCGGACCATAGAATGCCAGGTGATGCCAGACGATGGCTTGGGAGCCCATCGCGCGCAGCAGGTCGACAAAGGGTAAGCGGTGAGTTTGCGCAGGTGCGCGAACGGTCGGCTGGGCTAGGGCAACGCTGGTCATTGGCCAACAAATAGGGGAGCCGCGTGCTCCCAGTTCATTCACCAGCCAAACATAGCTGGCCCAGGGCCTATACTACGCTTTTACTTCACCGGCCAGGGGGCCCAGGATGCTGCGCGGCTTCTTGTCGTTGTTCTTGTCGGCATCGGCTTTGCGGCGAGCGTCGACCTCTTCGCGGGTGGTCATGCGGATTTTGGGTCGCTCGCGGGTAAGCGCCTTGCCCTGCATCAGGTCCTTCACCTCGGTGCCATCGATGGTCTCGTACTCGATGAGGGCTTCGGCCAGGGCTTTGAGCTTGTCGAGGTTCTGGGCCACCAATTCGCGCGCACGCTTGTACTGCTCGGTGACGATACGCTTCACTTCGCCATCGATTTCGAGGGCGGTCTGCTCAGAGTACTCCTGGTGTTGGGCAATTTCGCGACCTAGGAAGATGGCCTCTTCCTTTTTCCCGAAGGTCAGCGGCCCGAGCTTCTCGCTCATGCCCCACTCGCAGACCATCTTGCGCGTTAGATCGGTAGCGGTCTCAAGATCGTTGCCGGCGCCGGTCGTGATGTCGCCAAATTGCAGCTCTTCGGCGATGCGACCGCCAAACAAGATGGCAATACGATCCAGGGCATCGTTGCGCGACAGGCTGTAACGATCTTCGACCGGCAGTTGCTGCGTCAGACCCAACGCACGGCCGCGCGGGATGATGGTGACCTTGTGTACCGGATCCGCGTTGGGAATCAGCTCAGCGACCAGCGTGTGACCGGCCTCGTGATAGGCGGTGTTGATCTTCTCCTGGTTGCTCAAGATCATGCTCTTGCGCTCGGCGCCCATCATTACCTTGTCTTTGGCACGCTCGAAGTGGCTTTGACCGACCTTGGCCTGATCTTCGCGAGCGGCAATGAGAGCCGCTTCGTTCACCAAGTTGGAGATGTCCGCTCCGGAGAACCCTGGGGTGCCGCGCGCCAAGACATCCAAATCGACGTCCTCGGCCAACGGCACTTTCTTGGTGTGGACCTTGAGGATTTCGCCGCGACCACCAATATCGGGGCGCGGTACCACAACGCGGCGGTCGAAACGACCCGGGCGCAACAGCGCAGGGTCGAGCACGTCGGGGCGGTTGGTGGCTGCGATGAGAATTACGCCCTCGTTGGATTCGAAACCATCCATTTCGACCAACAGTTGGTTCAACGTTTGTTCTCGTTCGTCGTGACCGCCGCCCAGGCCAGCGCCACGGTGGCGGCCGACGGCGTCGATTTCGTCAATGAACACGATGCAGGGAGCGTGCTTCTTGGATTGTTCGAACAAGTCGCGGACGCGCGAGGCACCTACGCCGACGAACATCTCGACGAAGTCGGAGCCGGAGATCGAAAAGAAGGGGACGCCAGCTTCACCTGCGATCGCACGCGCCAGCAACGTTTTACCGGTGCCGGGAGGGCCCATGAGCAACACGCCCTTGGGAATACGGCCACCCAGGCGGGTGAATTTTTTCGGGTCCTTCAAGAACTCGATGATCTCTTTTAGCTCCTCTTTGGCTTCGTCGATACCGGCGACATCCTTGAACGTGACCTTCGGGTTGCCCTCGTTAACGAGCCGCGCCTTGGCCTTACCGAAGCTCATCGCTTTGCCGCCGCCGCTCTGCAGTTGGCGCATCAGGAAAATCAGGAACAAGAACACAAGCAGCATCGGCAGCCAGTTGATGAGCAGTTGCCAGATGGCGCCGTTGTCCTCGTTGACGAGCTTAAACTTCACCTTGGAGGTTTCGAGCTTGGCCATGATGCCGTCGGACAGCTTGCCGACTGCGCGCTTCTTGGTTTTGCCCTCGGTCCAAGAAAACTCGGTGTCGTTTTTGATTTCAACTTCGGCGCTCTTGAGATCGCCAGCGTCTACCGCTTGAAGAAACTCGGCAAACGTGACTTCACGGACATCCGGCCGGGCATCCTTCACGATGCTGACGATGAGATAGAACATCGCCAACAGCACTGCCCACAGCAGGATCGTTTTATGCGACGACTTCACGACTACTCCTTCATTCCCCTACGGACGAGTGCGCCAAGAGCCCTGCGGCAAGGCACCCACACCCGAAACAGTTAGCCTTAACACATTCCGGGTGGCCAATGTAACAGGCGCGAGGTTGCTACGCCTTAACCCGACGACCCAGAGGATCTCTTCCCCGCAAATCACCACCGGCCAATTGGCGCGCAGCGCGCGGGGAACCTTTGCGTTAATGAACAGGTCGCTCACCTTTGTGTGGCCTACACCGCCAAACGGGGTGAAACGGTCTCCTCTTCGCACGCACCGTACCCGTAACGGAAGATGGGGACAATCGGCATCAAAGGCAACTTCGATTTTTTCATCTCGGGCGATTTCTGCCGACACAGGGAGTGTTTCCGCTAGGAGTTCTAGGGATAACTCCGGCAGAGGCACCGGTGTACCTAGATGTAGGGGGATGTCGTAGGGCTCGGCGGTAACCAGCCAGAGCCGATTTTGGTCACGGCGCACCGTTTGGCCGTCGAGGCTCAGCGCCCCTTGGTGACCTGCAGCGGTGGCAAACAGGCGAACCAGGGTGTCGCGCGAGGCGTTGAGGTCAAACAGCGCGAGCCACTCCTTCAGGACGCGAAAGCAAAGTGGCGTGGGTTTATTGGGAAAGCGTCTCACTGACAGCGAGCGAGCCACACCCAGGCGCTCTTGCACTTCGCGGCGGGCCAAGGTTGTTAGTACCGAGTCATCGCCACGGGCCTGTTCTGCGAAGCGCCCAAACGCGCGCTCCAAGGCCGGGTTGAGGCTCCGCAACGCCGGTAGTACTTGATGGCGAATCACTGCGCGCGCGTGTTTCAGATCGCTGTTGGTCGGGTCCGTGGCGTAGGTGATTTGGTTGGCCGCTAAATAGGCCAAAATGTCGCTACGCGAGGTGGTGAGCAGCGGCCGGATGATGCGGCCACGTCGTGTGCGAATGCCGGCGGCGCCTTTGAGTCCCGCGCCGCGTGCCAGGTTCAGCAAGATGCTCTCTACCTGGTCGGTTGCCGTGTGCGCCACCACAATACGGTCGGCACCCAGCTCCACAGCGATCGCCTCCAAGGCCTGGTAGCGAGCCTTGCGGGCCTCGGCCATCAAATTGCCGCGGGCGGCCACCGTGACCGCGCGTCGGACAAAAATAATTCCATGGCGTTCTGCTAACGCCTGGGCCACGTCAAGTTCGAGGGGCGCTTCGGGGCGTAAGCCATGGTCGATGCCGGCCGCCCAAACAGTGGGCCAACCGCAGGGTTCACGATGGTTGATGATGAGCTGTAACAGCGCCTGCGAATCCGGCCCACCACTGACAGCGACCAACAGGCGACTTCCCGGCGGGGCAAGCTTGGTCAATAACTTCAATGCATAGGGGAGCTCGGCGGTCATTGTTGTTGCATACGCGACGCGGCGTGTCAGGTCCAGATTTTGCGTTTTTCGCTGACTTGACGGCATAGTACCTGCTACCTCTCTTTTGGGATGAGTTAATGACCGTCAAACGCACCACGGGCGACGAGCGTGTGCAGGTTCCAAGTCGGACGTCGGCGGCGCCTGCAGGTGCTGGCGACGGTACGGTTCGCCCTGTCGAGAAGGGGCAACGCGATTGGGATGTGGATCTTCAGGCCGCTGCCCGCCCTGCACCCACCGCCAATCCTGCCGCCGAGGCTGCCCGCCGAGGTCTGGTACAACCCGCGTCGGCCATGCGCCCTGTGTTGGCCGGTCGGCGCAGTGTCGATGTGGAGGCGGCCACGGCGGCGTTGGAGACCATGGGGCTTGAGGGCGAGGCTCTGACATACTGCCTACAGCGCGTCACCGAGGTAGGCATGGTGTTGGGGCTCGATACCGATATCGTTATCACCCAATTGCAACGCCTCGTGACCGCGATGACCCGCGAGCAATCCGATGTCGCCAGCGACGCTTTGAGCAGCGCGGGTTTGTGGGCACGTCGCTGCCGAGCTGATTTTGCCGACGATACCCAGACAGCGGGCTTGGCACCGACCGTGGGGATTCCTGTAGGGCTGATGCGTCATCTGGAGCCCAGTGAGGCGATCGACGCGCTGTTGGGATTGGCTGAGGTGGGGATGCATCGCTCAAAGACCCATCCGTTTATGGATGTTGGCGATGCCTTGCTGTGTCTGGCTGAAGCCCGCGGTGCTGGTGGCATTGCACGGGCGTTGGATGATCTCGCGAAAGCTGTGCAGGAGGCGCACGCCACCAATCGTACGGTGCTGGCGGTGGCCCAGGGCATGGCCGCTCAGTTGCGCGGCAGCGGCTCTTCGGGGAGCCAGGTTTAGCAGGCCGTTTCTCATATTGACATTCGCCCCTCCACTAGCCTAAATCACGCCTCTTTTTAGGAAGGTTCGGCACCGTGGGAGCCTTGCAGATAGCCATCGACGACATCGGTCCAGAAGGCCTGGATTTGGACGAGGTGTTGTCTCCTACCCAGCTGGCCGACGCGCTGGGGGATACACGTGTGCTGAAGCCGGCGCACGAAGGGCGACTCACGGTACGGCTGCAAAAGTTCGACGATACAGTGCAGGTCGAAGGGCGTATTCGGGTCGCGTTCGAAACCCAATGCTCCCGTTGCTTGGCGCCGACGCCGGTGGCCATCGATACGCCACTTCGGGTGACAATGGTGCCGGTGGGTAAAGAGCCGGATCCAGGCTCTGAGGGCGAGATGGACCCCGAGGCGATGGGGGTCGCGGCCTACGAAAATCAAGAGATCGATCTGGCGGCGCTGCTACGCGACGAGGTCTTTCTTGAGCTTCCGATGAATCCTTTGTGCTCCGAAACGTGCGCGGGTTTGTGCTCGACGTGCGGTAAGGACTTGAACCAGGGCCCTTGCGACTGTAAGCCGCAAGCGGACGACAGGTGGCAGGCGCTCAAGCATATCAAGCTGAGTTCCTGACCGACGTAAATAGGAGTGGACCATGGCAGTTCCGAAGAAACGCATTTCGCACTCGCGCGGCCGCAAGCGTCGCTCACATCAAGCTCTGACGGCCGACCGCTGGGTGACCTGTCCGCAGTGCCGTGAGCCGATGACCTTGCATCACGTGTGCAAGAATTGCGGCTATTACCGCAGCCGCGAGGTTGTGGCCAAAGAGGCCTAGCCACCGCGCGCATGTCCAACACTGCCTTTGTGTTTCCCGGCCAAGGCTCCCAAGCCGTTGGCATGGGTATCGATCTAGCTGCTCGGTCTCCCGCCGCCCGCGACACGTTTGCCGAGGCGGATGCCGCGCTGGGTTTTTCGCTCTCGACGTTGCTACGCGACGGGCCCAGCGATCTTCTGGCGCTCACCGAAAATGCCCAACCCGCCATTGTCACGGTGGCTGTGGCCGCGTACCGAGCGTTCCTTGAGCACAAGTCGCTCGTGCCGGTCGCTACAGCGGGACATTCGCTCGGCGAGTATGCCGCGCTCGTCGCTGCAGGTGCGATGACATTTAAGGATGCTGTCGTGGCGGTGCGCGCACGTGGCCGCTTGATGCAGCAGGCGGTGCCGGTGGGTGTGGGCGCCATGGCTGCGGTCATCAACTTGCCTGCCGAGCGCGTGACCGAGATTCTAGCCGCGCTCAGCACCGAGGCGGCGCCAGTCACCGTTGCGGGTTACAACAGTCCTGAGCAAATCACGATTTCGGGCACCAAAGAGGCGGTGGAGCGTGCCGCCAAGGCGCTTACCGAAGCGGGGGCGCGCCGCGTGCTGCCTCTCAAGGTGAGTGCACCGTTCCATTGCCCGCTGATGCGGCCGGTGGAAATGCCTCTTTTGGCTGTGCTTGAGCCGATGCCGTTATCGCCCATGACAGTGCCCGTGGTCACCAATGTCACGGCGCAGCCGAATCAGGACCTTACGCGCGTGAAACCTTTGTTGATTGAGCAACTCACCGCGCCGGTGCGCTTCATTGAGTCGGTGGCCGCATTCCGCAGCCTTGGGGTCACCCGCGTTATCGAGTTTGGCGCCGGGCGGACGTTGACTGGCTTTATCAAGAAGATTGACCCAACGCTTGCGGTGTTCAACGTCGAAGACGGCGCCAGCCTTGACGCCACGCTCGCCGCTTTCTAAGCCTCCACGCCCGTCGTTGTTAACATCGTGTCGCATTTTGGGACACCGGTTCCAATTTGCACAGGCAGCTCCACGAGGAATCGCGGGGTTAGCGCGCTGAAACGGTTGGCACGTCTTTTGTAAACGCCTTATTGTCATGAAGATCCTTGAGCATGACGTGGCGTTGGCGTTGTTGGCGTTGCGGCTAAGTGGCGGGCGCCGGGCTGAACAGATTTGGCAGATCCTGGCGACGCATCCTGACCCTGACGGCGTGGCGGTGGAGCTCGCCCGTTCATTGCGTCCGGAGGCGCACAAGCAAGCCAAGCAACAACTGGCGTTGTTACCCTTATTCGATATTACGATGGTGCCGGTGTGGCGCCTGCCGCCCCGCTTGCAAAAGGTTCGGCCAACGCCGCCCGTGTTGTTTGTGCGCGGCGATGTCACGCTTCTGTATCGTCCAGCGATAAGCCTCGTCGGAACTCGCCACTCGCATGCGACCGCTGTGGCTTGGACTCACGCGCGGGCCTTGGAGCTTGCGCGCGCCGAGACGTTGGTGGTTTCGGGCGGCGCACGTGGCATCGATACGGCAGCGCATCGCGGGGCGTTGGATGGCAAAGGGGTCACAGTGGCCTATCTCGGTGTGGCGGCCGATGCCGTGTATCCGCCGGGGAACAAAGCGTTGTTTGAGCGGATCCTGAATCGCAATGGTGCCCTGGTGATGGAACACCCGCCGGGCGTGCTCACCTACAAAGGCGAACATGCCTTGCGTAACCGCTTCATTGCGGCCCACGCCTCACACCTCGTGGTGGTGGAGGCTGACTTGGAGTCGGGAGCACTCGTAACCGCCGATTTTGCCGAGCGACTTGGCGTGCCGACGTGGGTGTCACCGCCGGGCGTGGGGCTGCTGCGAGCCGGGTTGGAGCTGCTGTTGCATAGCGGGCGGGCACGTATTTGGGGGAGCGGAGAAGAAGCCTGAGCCCGTGGGTACTCCGGGCTCAGGCCGCTCTGCGTGCGCTACACCTTGCGGCGTCGGCGCATGGCTAACATGAACACCAGGGCGATCATTGTATAGGCTCTCTCCCCCGTTTGCGCTCGGCAACCGCAGCCATTGCTTTCGACGTCGTTGACGGCTGCCTGTGCGTAGAAGCGGTACAGCGAATTGGGGGCATCCACCGGGGCCGTGGCTTGATTTTGCGAGGGTGCCTGATCGGCCGCCACCAGGTAGTACTCTGTGCCTTCGGTGACCACGACTGATGCTGGGAGGTCGGCGCTGTACTGGCCACCTGCGCCCGCCGTCATCTCGATGCGCCCGAAGCTTATTTCACCCAACTTGCGGTAGAACAGCTCTACCCCCGCAACGCCGGAGGCATCGGTGACTGCGGCCACGAGGGTGATCGGCTCACCCGCCGGCACGCCGTTAGAAATCGCCACATGCGCGATGCTCGGCCCCTGGGTATCGCCGGTGGTGCTCACCACGGTGAACGAGAAGGGGGCTTGGGCGCCGTCGGTGGGGAGCACTGAGCCGTTGCCCAGGGTATCGCTGGCCGCAAACCAATAGTCCACGCTACCGGTCACCACGGCTGCGGCCGGGATTTCCACACTGTATAGGTCGTTGCCTTGTGCTTCCAACGCCGATTCTTGCCAAACGCCACCTGCCATGCGGTAGCTCAGCGTGGTATCGGCAATGCCTGACGGGTCGGTGACCACGACAGCCAAGGTCAATGCGTAACCGGCGGGTTGACCATTCGCCACTGGGCGGTGGGTCAACAGCGGCCCGGCGCTGTCGATGTCGGCAACACTAAAACTATGGGGTGCCGCCGCACCAGCTTCGGGGTGGAAGGCCTGGTTTTCAGCCACAGAGCCATCGGTGGCCATCAGATAGTACTCCACGCCTGCGGTGGTAATAGCTGCCGCCGGGATGGTCGCCCGATAACTGTCGCCACCCATCGCCACCAGGTCTAGCCGTGTGTAATGGGGGGTGCCGACGGCGCGGTAATAGAGACCTGCGGTGTTGACCCCTGAGGGGTCGGTGATGATGGCCGTGATCGTGACCGCGTTGCCGAGCAATTGCCCATCTTGGAGCGCTTCATGCAGAATCGTGGGGGGCGTCGAATCGCTTACCGCTGGTGTCACGGTGAAAGCGTGGTAGGTGCCCGGCGCACTTGTGGGGTCGGAGCCTACAGCGGTCGGTGCTCCGCCGCTGGTGGCTACCAAGTAATAGTCCACCCCGGGCACGCTCACTGCTACCGGCGGAATTTCCGCCTTGAAGGTATCGTCGCTGGTGTTTTCCATGCTCACGGCGCTGAAGGTGGGATAACCGCTGGTGCGGTAGAACAGGGTTGCCGCCGAGATGCCGTCGGCGTGCGTGATCTCGGCGCTCACGGCAACAGCGATCCCGGCAGGTTGGTCGTTGGCCACACTCAGATGGACGAACGTAGGGGCCGCCGCGGTGACGACCGTAAACGCATAGAGAGCCGCAGGGGCGGTTGCGGGCTGCGTGGCGATGTTGGCGGGTGCCGCTAGGTCACTGGCTTCGAGGTAGTATTCGACGCCGTTTTGGGTGACGAGCCCCGCGGGGATTGTGCCTTCGTAGGTATCGCCGACCAAGACGGCCATCCCGATGCCGGTGAAACTGCTGCTACCTACCGCGCGGGCGTAGAGCGTAACGGCGTCGACGCCCGAGCTGTCGGTGACCTGCGCGAACAGGGTGACGCCCACGCCGGCTGGTTGGCCGTTTTGAATCGGGGTGTGCGTCATAGCAGGCGGAGCCAAGTCGGCGCCTGCGACGTGTGCGATGGCCGTGTCGCTGCTTTGGGCGTTGTCGTCGTCGGTGACGGTGAGTGTCACAGTGTAGTTGCCGCCAGCGGCATAAGTGTGGGTGGCTGTCGCACCGTTGCCGAAGCTGCCGTCGCCGAAGTTCCAGCTGTAAGCCACCAGACTGCCATCGCTGTCGGTCGAGCCGGCACCACTGAAGGAGACGCTCTCGCCCGGATCGGCGTAGTGGTCGGCCCCCGCCGCAGCGACGGGCGGAAGATTGACTTCGATGCTCACGGTGGCCACATCCACGGCACCGTCATCATCAATGACGGTTAGGGCCACGACTCGATCGGTGCCACCGGCAAAGGCATGCGTGACGTCGGGGCCGATCCCCGTGGTTCCGTCGCCAAAATCCCAACTGTAGCTCGTTAGGGTTCCGTCGCTGTCGTAGGAGCCGCTTCCTGAGAAGCTTTCGACCACGCCGCTTGTGACCACCCGAGGCGGACCGGCGTCGGCAATGGGCCATTTGTTGGCCGATGGGTTGAACTCAAAGGCACCGATGTCTGCGCGGTCGGCGAGCCCACCGTTAATCGGGCGGAGGCTACCGTCGAAATCGTGGTCTGCCGCTGTGGTGGTTGAGGCGGCGTCAATGCAGGGCGAGCTTTGTAGCAGATAGAAATTCGCGAGGCTTGCGTCCACGAAATTGGGGTTGGTGGAGATATTTGAGGCGGCGCCGCTAACACCGTAGAAATTGCCGCTCGAATGGCTCCAAACATCATTGTATTCGTTGGTGAAAGCGAAGACCCCTGAGCCGTAGATGCCGTAACTGCCATTCTCGGTGACGATGGAGTTGCGCAGGTTCACCGCCAACGTTCCTGTCGAACGGTAGATAGATATTCCCTGGTTGCTGTTCTTGGTGAGCGTCAGGTGGTTGAGCGACACGGTGGCGGTGCCACTTGCTTGGTACACATAGATGCCACCACTCGCGTTGTCGTGGATTGTCGTGTTCAAGACGCTGGGTGAGGCGTTTTCGACGTAGAGCCCGTACGAGGCCGTGTGATGGATGCGGATGCCATCGCACATCAGCGCGCCGCCTGTGATGGCAAGGCCCGAGGAGGCGGTCTCGGTGATCTCCGAATGCAGGAGCGCGTTGGTGCTGTTCCCGGCTGACAAAATGCCGTTTTGTGCATGGCTGATGATGGCGTACTCGATCGTTGAGTTGGTGGTACTGGGCGCCAGCCAGACGCCGTACCAATGGCCGCGCGCGGGTACCGCAGCCGCCGATGTCAGGCGTACCTTGTTACTGGGGTCACCGTCCACGACCAAGCGCCCCAACACGCGCAGCTCGGTCCTACCGACGTCGGTATTGGCGGCCATCGTATCGGCGTTGGCCGCGAAACGCACCTCGGTGCCGGGGGCCAAAGTCAGGGTTACGCCCGGTTCGATGGTCAGATCTCCTAAGACATTCCAGGGGTTGCCAGTGGGTCCCCAGATTTCTGAGTCGTACATGTGGCCTTGCAACCCGACGGTCGGGGTCACGTTGTCGAACGCCTGCGCGCCGATGTCGCTGCCATCGGAGGCATGTTTGCGTGCGGGTGAGTTGCGGGTGAGTCTCAGGTCTCGGGTTGTAAGGTCAGCCAGGAGCGGATTTTCGCTAACACTACCAGCGCCAGGGCTGACGCCGTAGAAGTTGCCGCTCGGATGTGCCCAGATGAGGTTGTTGCTGTTGTTACAGGTGAACGAGCCCGAGGCGTAGATACCGTAGGAACCGTTGTTGACGAGCAGGTTATCGTACAGGTTGACGGTCAGCGTGCCCGCGGAGCGGTAAATGTAGATGCCTTGG
>JAKLEG010000101.1 GCA_022703175.1 Myxococcota bacterium
TCACCAACTGCGGGCGTTGGGGAGCACCTGTCGGCCGTTTGACAGCAAGCGGGATGGCATTTTGTTTGGCGAGGGGGCGGCGTTTTTGGTGTTGGAGCGTGAGGCCGATGCCAGGCGGCGCGGTGTCCCGGTGTTGGCCTATCTGTTGGGCCTGGGGTTTTCCAACGATGCCTACCACTTGGTGACGCCCGATCCGGACGGAAAGGGTGCAACGCTGGCGCTGCAGCGCGCGTTGGCAGACGCGGGGGTCATGCCTGCCGAAGTGGGTTACGTGAATGCTCATGGCACGGGAACGCCGCTCAACGATCCGGCTGAAGCCAAGGCGATCGTCGCGGTGTTCGGCGCGCACGCCAAATCGTTGCCGGTGAGCTCAACCAAGGGCGCCACTGGCCATGCGATGGCCGCGGCCAGTGCTGTGGAGGCGGTGATCACCGTGATGGCGCTCGGGCGCGCCAAGTTGCCCCCCACGGCAGGACTCGTGGAGCCGGATCCCAGCATTGGGTTGGATCTGATTCGTGAGACAGCACGGGCAAGTAGTACCCAGGTGGCGGTCTCCAATGCGTTTGGGTTTGGCGGCAACAACGGCGTCGTGGTGTTGGCTCGACACGCGGTGGCAAAGACGCGACCGGCGCGGCGTGCGGTCTACCTCCGGCGCTTGGCGATGCTGTTGGGCAACACGCTGGGGGCCGAAGCGGTTTGGTTGCGACTTGTGCGGCAGGTTCCAGCGCTCGCTGGCGGCGAACGTTCTACGGTGGATCCGGCCACGGTGCTTGGCACCAAGGGGTTGCGCCACGTGGATCGTAGCGCGTTGCTTTTGGCCATGACATTGGACCACGAGCTTAAGGATTGGCCTGAGGTGGCTGCCGAGCGCGCTGGTGCAGTGATCGGAGCGGCCTACCCGGCATACAACAGCGTCATGGCGATCTTGCGCGAAGCGCAGCAACACGGCCCGGCCCAAGTGAACCCTATGTTGGTGCCTTTTGCGTCGGCCAACTGCGCACCGTCATGGTGGCTATTGCGGCGCGGGCTAACCGGCTACAACGGCAGCACCGGCTCGTTGGCGTGCGCTGGGCTAGACGCGATGCTGTTGGCGGCGCAAGAAATTGCGCACGATCGCGCGGACGCCTTGGTGGCGGGCGGTGTTGAGGCTTACAACGAGGCGCTGTGGCGGGGCTACGTGCGGCTGTGGCCTCAGACGCAACCGTTGGTAGAGGCGGTGGCCGTGATTGCGTTTTCGGCCGAGGCGCAGGGCGCCTTTGGGCGCCTTGTGGCTTCCGCCCAGCAGTTTGACGGATCTCAACCAGAGCAGGCGGGCATGCGGGCGTGGACGCAGGTGGTCCAACAGACGTCAGGCATGGTGCCGGAGCTCTTGTTTACCGTGGGCACGTCTGGTGCGGGGCTCGCGGCGCGGGTGGTATCGGTGGATGCTCACTATGGGCATGCGTTGGGGGCAAGCAGTGCCTTGGCCGCGGCGGTCGCGGCGCAGCACCTCGCCAAGGGTGTCGTGCGATCAGTGGGCGTACTCGCGGTCTCATCCGAGGGGTATGCCAGTGCGGTGCAGTTCGCGGCTTTGTGAGCCTGCAGCAGCTGCGCTAGGATGCCGGGCATGAGCAGCTTGCGTGACACGATTCGTGACGTGATTGCCGAAATCGGCGAGCTCGATAACCCCGCCCGAATCTCGGACGATGCCGACCTGTTTGCGGACCTCGGACTCGATTCGATGCAGGCCTTGGAGATCGTACTTGAGATGGAAAAGCGCCTGGGGGTGCAAATCCCTGAGGAGGCGTTGAAAGAGATTCGTTCCCTGGGTGATGCGGTGGCCGTGGCCAAGGCGCATGGCGCCGTGGAGCGCGATTAGGAGCTGGCCCATGTCTTTGCGACTCGTCGTTGCCGTGCTTGTGGGCAGCGTGGCCCAAACTGCGCGGGCCGGAGAGAGTATCTGTCCGTCGGCGAAGAGTCTGCCGCAGTTGGCCATCGACAAGGTGAACGATCCGGCGGTGCCGATTGTGGATCCTTGGCAAATCCTGTGGGACGACGTGCCACTCTCCGATGCGCAATTGGCGCTCTTGGCGCGCGACGACTCGGCCATTGATCTGACCCGAGCAGAAATGAGCTCACGAGGCACCTGGGTCTATATCGGTATGCTCACCGCCGCGGTCGGTACGGCGTTGTCCTGCGTGGGTTGGGTGTTGTTCGGACAGAACCAGCAGCTTCCCGAGGCGTTCACGCTTGGCATGGGCCTGGGAGGCGTGGCCATGGGCGCCGGCGGCGTACTGCTGGTCACCGATTCGATCCAAACCCCCTTGGAACCGCATTTGGCACCGACCCCTCGCCATCGTCTCTCACGCGCCGAGGCCCGGCGCCTGGTCACGGTCGTAAATACCCGTTTATTCGACAGTATTTGCAAGGCGGCGGACGCTACCGAGGTGGACGGGTTGGAGCCACCCATGCCGGTGGATCGCGCTCCACGTAAGCCACCAGAACCACAGATGCCTTAGCCCCCCAAGCCCTGCTGGTGCGGTCTGCAGACTACATCACTGCCTACCAGGGTCGACAGCGATGCTGCACTTAACTCCTTGAATTTTATGTGATTTGAGATTGGCACTGTTCTCGCATCAGTGGCCATCGAACTGACACCGAGGGACGTTGCCTCGACGAGGAGACAGCAATGCGGAATACATCGAAGGGTTTGTTGCTAGCACTGTGTACCACCGGACTTCTGGCCTGCGGCCAGGAGTCCGCAACCACGGAGAACGGCCAAGCTGACGAAGCGCTCAAGCTTAATCGGCTGTCATCCGGCGACATGGAGTACTGCGACCAAAGCGGTGAGTGCCAGACGCTACCCTACAGCGGCGAATGCCAAATCATCGAGATCTCGATCGACACCGCCACTGGCCTCACCTGCCAGAGTTGCACGCTGGCGGACGGCACCACGGTGGACCAAGGTTGCTCCGGCACTGCCGTGGCCTGCGTGCTCGTGACCTTGCCAGAGCCCGACTGCGTCGTGTGCGCCTATGTGAACGGCGCTATCCTGTTTTCGAACTGCACTCCCGAAGAGGCCGGTTGTCAAACCGATGCCGACTGCGTTTCAAGTGTTGGTTCGGCCCGTTGCGTGAATGGCCAGTGCGAAACCGTTTCGGGTTGCAGCGTCGACAGCGAATGCCCCGAAGGCTTTTACTGCCAAGCCGAGATTTGCCCGGCGATGTGCCGCGACGATGGTGTTTGCCCGCCTTGCACCGGCACCTGCCAACCGGCAGCCACCGATTGTACGATGAACAATGAATGTCCGGCCGGGATGGAATGCCGCCGCTATTGCATGGGCGCCTGCGACTCCGCCGGTAACTGCTACGAAGATGACTGCAAGGGTGTCTGTGAGCCGGTGCAAGCGGGTTGCTATAGCAACGACGAGTGCCCCGCAGGCTACGTTTGCGAGTTCTACTATGACGGTGCTCCCGCCAGCAGCGACGCGAGTGGCGAGATGGCTCCTCCCTACGGTGTTTGCGTTCCCCAAGATTACGGCTGCCAGAGCAATTGGGACTGCCCGTCGGGCACCGTGTGCGAGTATTCCTGCACGCCGTCGTGCGACCCCAATATGCAAGGCTGCGATGACGCTTCGAACTGTCAAGGCGTCTGCGTACAGCGCGACCCGATTTGTTACTCCGATGCCGAATGCCCCGCAGGCTACGTTTGCAGCCTGTCGACGGCCACCGATCCGAACAGTGACCCGTCTGCGGGTGTGCCGTATGTCGAGGTTGGCTACTGCGTACCGGTGCAATTCGAGTGTATGGCCGACGAAGAATGCCCCGCAGGCTACTCGTGCCAGTACAGCAACTGCGGTAGCACGCCCGAGGGCGACGCCAGCAACTGCTTTGTGGCGGCCGGGATTTGTGTACCCAACAGCATCCAGTGCATGAGCGATGCCGAATGCATGGTGGATTGCGATCCCACTGGCGCCACCGATTGCATCGGCAGCAGCGGCGTCTGCATCGGCGGCGTGTGCACCTATCAGGTGGATTGTAATCCGGCGAACGCCTTGTGCGACATGATTCCGCCGACCTGCCCCGAAGGCCAGGCACCGAGCGTGGTGAACGGCTGCTTTGGCGAGTGTGTGGATGCGTCGCTGTGCATCGTGGTCTCGGATTGTGTGATCAGCGGCTGCTCCGGCGAGCTGTGCGGGGATGTGCCGATGTACTCAACCTGTGTTTGGCGCGATCAGTATGCCTGTTTTTCGGGCGCTAGCTGTGAGCGGCAGGCCGATGGTGTTTGCGGTTGGACGGTGACCGAAGAACTCCAGGTGTGCCTTAACAACCCGACGCCCATCCCATAAGCCAACACCTCAAACCAAAATAGAATAATGAAGATGAGAGTGGGGAGGCTTCGCGAGGAGCCTCCCCTTTTTGTTAAGGTCGATTGAAGTCGTAGGTGAGCCCGATCGTGATGCGATAGCGATCGAGCGGGATCGTCTCTTGTTCGGTGTAGGTGCCCGATGGCTCCGAGAGCGGGCCCACGGCGTAGGCGCTCTTCGTGGAGGTGTTGTACTGGCCAATCAGCCGATAGCCCAGCGCCCCCTCAAGCAATGTTGGCAGGGTTCCAGACACGCTGGCTCGCAGCATCACTTGGTGACCCGTCTTGGGGTAGGGGTCGAAGTCGGAGGCGTCTACGCGCCTGGGGCCTGCAACACGGGCCGCTAACGCCAATACGGGCCAAGTTTCGGCGACCCGGTACGAGACATGGGCGTTGCCAAAATAGGGCGCTGCGACCGCCAGCGGCGTCACGACACCCTCCTCATTCTCCATGGCGCTTTTGGCACAGGTGACGCTCACGCCGTAGCGCAATAGGCGTGCAAACGCTGCGCCCTCCCAGGCGGCATTGACACCGTAGCTGTCGAGCTTGGCCACGTTGCGATACTGGCCTGCGTATTCGACGCCCTCCACCAGCGTTTGCTCTGCTATCGCAGCCGCCAGCTCGTCGGTGGAAAGCGAGCTCTCCTGTACCAAATCGGTGAAGCGACTGTAGAACGCTCCCAACACCACCCGCTCGGTGCCCACGGATTGTTCAAAGGCCAACTCACCGGAACGGACGATTTCCGGCTGCAAATTGTCGGGGGCGACCCACCAGGTGGGGTCGGCATAGTAGCGCTCGTAAGCGTTCGGGGCCCGGAAGGCCTCTGAGTAGATAAGCTTTGCGACGCCCCGCTCCCACAGCTCCAGTGCGAGGGCGGCCCGGGGCGACAGGTGTTGGCCAAAACGCTCGTCCCAATCGAGCCTTGCACCCAGGTTCACATGCAAACCCGTGACGGGTTCGACGGTCTGTTCAAGATATGCGCCTACGGCTTTTTCCGTGCGCGTGTAGTCACTCGTGGTGATGGTTTCGTGCGTGGCAAAGTCACGATAGTGCTCATGGGCGTTGACGCGTCGCAGACGGTTGTCGATGCCCAAGAGCGTCGTGAGGCTGTTGGTTCCAAACCAGTCGGCCCGGGCGCGCAGCTCTAAGCCGCCCGAGCGCGCTTGCCCAAGCAGGCGGTAGGTGCAGCCATCCAGTTGGTCGCCGAGGCAGTTCTGAGCTGCACGGGTGGGCAGATGCTGCAGGTATTCATAGCCATCGGCGTATAGGCGCGCGGCCACGTCGATGGCTTTGGTCAACGTCAGGTCGTAGCTCAGGTCGGCTGAGAGCCACCTTTCCCGTTGCCAAACGTCTGGGTCGTTGAAATTCCCATACTGGGTGTAGGTATTGCCGATGCGGGCCATCGAGCCACGTAGCGCCAGCGTGACGTCCGCGAGCGACGCTTTGAGGTAGGCGCTGGGGACACGTAACAGCCGGCCTTCGTTGATGGTGCCACCCCAGATGCCGGTGCCGACGGGATCGTCGGTGAATCGTCGAGGCTCACCGGTCACGCTGTCGGCGCCGTACTCTTGAGGGCCCATGCTCAATTCCGGGCCGGTGGCATGGTAGTACTCGGCCGAACCGGCAAGCTTGAAGGGGAGGCCGGCCACCGTGGTGCTCGTGTCTACACTGATACCGCTACGCGTCGCGGTGAACGGGTCGGTGTCGAAGATGAGGCGCACGCCATTCCGGCCGGTACCGTCGCGGGTGATGATATTAACGACGCCCAGCATCGCGTTGGAACCGTAGAGTACGCTCCCCGGGCCCAGCACCACCTCGATGTGATCGATACTGTCGAGGGGCAACCCCAACAGCCGATCATAGTAGGCCGAGCTATCCCACTGTTCATTGATTGCGTGGCCATCAATGAGCAAAAGCATGTGACCGCCGTAGTCGCCACTGACCAAGACGCCGCGGACACCGACCTCATCGCCGTCGCTGCTCGATTCTACCTGGGTGCCTAACGCCAAGAATCCGAGCGCGTCTGCGATCGTGTTCATGCCGTAGCGCTCCAGGTCGTCGCGTGTCACGGTCCAGGTGGTGGCGGGGGCCGTGAGCGCGTCTTCGCCATTCTTAGACGCTGTCGAGACGACGGCCTGGTCCAGCATATTGGCCAGGTCGTCGGCAGCGGCAGGTGAGGTGGTCGCCTCGGCCCCGGTCGCAGTTGTTAGGAATAGCCAGCTTGTGAACAACGGGACGGGCATCATGGCAGCACCTTGGCAAGTTGCAGGACGCCGGCGGCAAGCTCGACGTTTTGACGGCTGGCTTGTTGCGAGTTGACGATCAGCTGGGGCTTGCCCATCTGGAGGGAAAAACCCAGGACGATGCCATCACGGACCATGTTGGGGTCGGCTGCCGCGGTAAAGAGGTCGCCACCTGAAACGGCCGCACTAAACGTTTTGACGTCGGCACTGGTAAACCCCGAACCTAAGTAAACAATGTGCGCGTGGCGGCGCAGCGCCTCCTTTGCGAGTGAGGTCGGGTCGGTGCCCTCAAGGGTCCCAACCTCAAACGGTCGGCCCACTATGGTTGGCAATGTCTTCAAGGCGTCGCGCATTTGGCTGACGTCGCGTTCCGAACTTGGTTCGTTCTCTTTACCGATGAGTAGCACCTGCAGGTGGTCGCCCGCACGTTTGTCGAGATTGCGATCATAAGCGACGACCTTGGCCAGAAGCGCTGCCTGCATTGAGATCGGAACACGTCCCTCGTCTGCGTGCGCGCTTTGAGGAAGAGTGCCAACCAACAAATAGAGGGTTATGCCCCACCGTGTGATCTGCGGTCTCATGTTAGGTGTCCGTTCGGTGACAGTCGCTGTTAGCTTAGGAGACGAGCGGCAGCCGCGCAAGATTGTCCACGGGGGCAGGTGTTGCGTAGGCGCTATTTGCACGTGCCGTCGTTTTCGGCGTATCCCATGGGGGTGCGAATCAACCTCTGACCAGGAGATAGTGCGAATGTTGCGATTGGCCTCTGCTTTGATTCTGATTTCTGCGCTCGCATTGTCGGCATGCGGCAGCGACGATGACAGCGACACCACAATTACGAAGAGCCTGTCGGGCACCGTCACGTATACGGGCTCGTTGGCCGGCACGCTGATGGTCGCGGCCAGCACACTGGCGATGCCCCAGTGCCCGGCCGATACGCCCGAGCAGTATGTCACCGTGCTGAATGCGACCTTCCCTTACACCTACACGTTGACGGGCCTGAAGGGGGGCGACTACTACGTGTCGGCGTTGTTCGACGTGCAGGCCGATCTGCCCTTTCCTCCGTGCCCCCGGGCCGACGATGTCTGCGGTCGGTCTACGACGTTCGTAACCGTTAGTGATACCGCGCCGAACGGTACATTGAATTTCGATTTGAACGTTCCGGGTTGCGGCGTTAGCGAGTGAGGGTCGTCCGCGTCTGAGCGGCCTTAGTGAGCGCCTGATAGATTGCCTGGTGCTCCTGCAGCTCAAGTGACTCCGGATGCCATTGCACGCCCAACACGAAGTTTGGCCCAGGAGCTTCGATGGCCTCAATCACGCCGTCGGGGGCCGTGGCCGAAACCTGCAAGCCTGTCCCTAACGTGCGCACCGCCTGATGGTGGGTGCTGTTGGCCATGAGGTTCGTCCTGCCGGCGATTTGGGCTAACCGAGAACCGGGAGCGAGCCTGAGCGGGTGCTGCGGCTGGCGCTTGTCGTGAGGTTGTTGGTGTTCGCCTGAGCCAGGGCGCTCGGATAGGTCCTGGAACAACCCCCCCCCGAGCGTGACGTTCAAGATTTGCATTCCGCCACAGACGCCGAGCATTGGTAGCGCTACGGCTAAGCCGGCCTGGATCAAGGCACGTTCAAAGCGGCTACGTTCGTCATTTTGCGGGCCGCACAGCGGCCGGGTCGGTTCATGATAGTAGGCAGGGGGTACGTCAAAAGCGCCTCCCGAAATGACCAAGGCGTCTAGGCGTCCCACCAAGGGTTCAATGTGCGATGGCGGCACGGGTGGTAGTAACACCGGCGTCGCACCGGTGCGAGCCACGGCGTCGGCATAGGCACGGGGCGTTAGGAAAACATCGGCCGGGCATCCGCGTTTAGCATCGATGCGGGCCTCTATATTGCAAGTAATCCCAATCAGCATGGGGGGACTCTACGCCGGGACAGGGGGGCACGGCCACCTTGCAGCGTGGTGGCGCGCAAGTGCCTATTGTGTAGGGGTGAGTAGGTGCGTGCGGCTCTATCGGGAGTTCGCGGCGCGACTCAAGGGAGGTGACGATGTTTGGTAATCTACAAGGAATTCTGGCTGAGAAGGGAAGCGTCGTGCATGGCATCGATGCCAAGGCCACGGTGTTGGATGCTTCGCGGAAACTTGCCAGTGCGGGTGTCGGTGCGTTGTTGGTGTTGGATGGGGCGCGCCCAGTGGGGATTCTCTCCGAACGGGATATTGTGCGGCGCGTGTTAGCCATGGGGCTAAGTGCCGCAACCACCCATGTTGCCGAGGTGATGACCCGCGAAGTGTTGGCCTTGCGGCCCGAAACCACCGTGGAAGACGCGATGATGGTGGTCACCCAGCGGCGCCTGCGTCACTTGCCAGTGGTGGCCGATGGCAACGTGGTAGGGATGGTGTCGATTGGGGACCTCACCCGGGTGGTGATTCGCAACCATGCCGCGGAGTTGGGGCAGCTCATCGACTTTATCACCGGAAAATACCCGGCGTAGTTGACATCGTAGGAGCCCCGCCATAGACAACGCCCCACTGTAACTATGGGGTTTCTATGGCGAAACCGGTGTATCGTCGCATCCTGCTAAAGCTTTCTGGTGAGGCCCTACAAGGCGACCGCGGCTACGGCATCAACCCGCAGGTGCTCGACGAGATCGCGCGCGAAGTGAAGGCTGTTCACGCGCTCAAGGTGGAGGTGGCGTTGGTTATCGGGGGTGGCAACATCTTCCGAGGCATCGCCGCGAGCGCCCATGGCATGGATCGAGCCACCGCCGACTACATGGGTATGCTTGCCACCGTGATGAATGGTTTGGCCATGCAGGAGGCTTTGGAGAAGGTTGGCGTACCGACTCGGGTGCAATCAGCGATTGAAATGCAGCAGCTGGCCGAGGCCTACATCCGGCGGCGCGCTGTCAGGCACTTAGAAAAGGGCCGCGTCGTGATCTTTGCGGGGGGCACTGGTAACCCCTATTTCACGACCGATACAGCGGCGGCGCTGCGCGCGATGGAAATCCATGCCGACGTCATCATGAAGGCGACCAAGGTAGATGGCGTCTACGATGCCGACCCGAAAAAGGTGCCCACTGCCAAGCGTTTTGAGCGCCTGAGCTACCTTGAGGTCTTGCAGCGCGACTTAAAAGTGATGGACTCGACCGCGATCTCGCTTTGCCGCGACAACAACCTGCCGATCCTGGTATTCAGCATGGTGCAGCCGGGCAATATTGAACGCGTGGTTTGCGGTGAGCCGTTGGGGACGCTGGTGGGCGACCCCGAGGCGCCGCGCACGTTACCGGTTGCGACATAACGTTGACAAAGAGTGTGGGCGCATGCGCCCCGAACAAGGAAGGCTTTGACCATGGGGATGATGGAAGACGTTTTGGCCGACTTGAGCGGCAATATCGAAGGCGCATTCAACTCGTTTAAAGCTGATCTCGGCAAGCTGCGCACCGGCCGCGCCAACCTGGCGATGCTGGATGGGATTCGGGTGGACTACTACGGCACGCCAACGCCTCTGTCGCAGTGTGCCAACCTGGCCATCGCCGACGCTCGGCTCATCACCGTGCGGCCGTGGGACAAGGGGCTCGTGCAAGCCATCATGAAGGCGATCTCGGCCACCGATATCGGCATCACGCCGCAAAGCGATGGCGAGATCATCCGCTTACCCGTGCCATCGTTGACCGAGGAGCGCCGCAAGGACCTGGTCAAGCAGGCCAAACACCGCGGTGAAGAAGCCAAAATCGCGATGCGCAACCATCGGCGTGACGCCAACGAGATGTTGAAAGAAGCTGAGAAGGATAAAGAGATCACCCAAGACGACCTGAAACGCGGCTTGGAAAAGGTGCAGGTCGAAACCGACAAGGGGATCGAGCAAATCGAGCAGACGCTGACGGCCAAGGAAAAAGAGATCCTTTCGGTTTAAGGTGGTCCCACAGGCGCTCAATCCCATCACGTGGCTCGGGCTGGCTGAGGAGCTGCCGCGCATGGCGGCGTTGCTCCTGGTGCTGACGGCCGTCGCGATGCTTTTGGTGGGGCAGCGGTTTTTCCCGATGTTCGTGCGACTCGGCGTGGCGGCGGGCGCCTGGGTCGGTGGGCTTTATTTGGCCCGTTTGATGCTGGTCGCCGACTGGACAATGGCGCTGTCGACCTCTTTGTTGGCTGTGGTTGTGACATGGCGGCTGGCCAACATCCTGGGGGCGCTGGTGATTGGTTTTTGTGCGGGGTGTGGGGCAGGGGCGGTGGCGGTGTTGGGCCTGCAAAGTACGATGTTTTGGATCGCTTTTGCGGGCACGGCCGTTGCTGGTACGGCGCTGGCGTTGTTGCTGAAGCGCTTTGTTCCGGCCCTATTTAGCGCCGCGTTTGGTGTGGCCGCAGTGCTCTCGGGCCTTGGCGCCGTGGTGCGCGCACCTGAGGGTTTCTTTTCCGTAGGGGGCTATCGTCAGTACCCCATGGTGGACGTGGTGATCGTGGCCGTGTTGTTTGTGGGCGCCGTTATCATGCAGGTTGTCCTTGAGCCGGAGTCGGCCACGGGACATGAAGGGGCGAAGTAACGTGAGCATAACCCCTCGGGTTCCAGACAAAGCGCGTCGGCCGACCCACGTGGCTATCATTATGGATGGCAATGGTCGTTGGGCACGCGAACGTAACTTGCCTCGCCTCGACGGCCACCGCAGGGGTGCCGAGGTGGTGCGCGACATCACCACGTATGCGCGTGAGCTGCAGATTCCGTATCTCACTCTCTATTCGTTTTCGGTGCAGAACTGGCGCAGGCCTCCCGAAGAGGTAGCCGGGCTGATGCTGCTGTTGGAGGAGTTCTGCCAGAGCGAACGTGGCACGCTGCTCAACAACGACATCCGCTTGACGACCATCGGTGAGCTCGGCCGTCTGCCTAGCTCCACCCGCGACGCCTTGACCCATCTCATTGAGGAGACAGCTGACAATCGCAGCATGACGCTGTGTCTGGCTATCGACTACGGCGGTCGGGAAGAGCTGATTGCTGCGGTGAGGCGCCTGGCTGTCGACGTGAAGAACAAGCGCTTGAATCCCGATAAGATCGACGAGACCGCCATCGAAACGCGGCTGAGCACAGCGCTGTTGCCCGACCCCGACCTGGTCATTCGCACGTCCGGCGAAAAGCGTGTCTCCAACTTTCTGCTTTGGCAGATTGCCTACGCCGAGTTGCATTTCACCGAGGTGCGCTGGCCCGATTTCGGCCGCGAGAACTTTGCCGAAGCGCTGCGGGACTACAGCACACGCGAGCGCCGCTTTGGTGGCACCGGCGAGCAACTGAAGAGCGCGAAGCTCGATGGGGATGATTTCGTGCTGGGTGAGCTGCCTGCCGATGCGGAGGCGCTGGGCTCACAGAAGGGAACGGGGCCGTGTTGAAGGCACGGGTGATCGCCGCCTTAATCTTCACCCCCGCCGTGCTTGGGTTTGTGGTGTTTGGCGGTTTACCTCTCAAGTTTGGGTGCGTGGCGTTGGCCTGGTTGATGCTGCGGGAGTTCTTGAGCCTCACGCTCGGGTCCGGGGAGCGCTATGCGAAGGTTACCGCCTATTTGCTGACCACTGTGCTGGCGCTACGCCTTTCGGGCTTGCTGCCGCCCTGGAACCTCGAATTGCTGCTGCCGGCCGGGGTGTTGGTGTTATTTGTCGCCGTGTTGGCACAACCGTTACCTATTGAGGCCTCGATGAGGCGCTCGGCGTTCGTGCTTTTAGGGGCGGCTTATACGGGTGGGTTGATTCCCTACCTGTCACGATTGCGGGAGATTGAGCAGGGGTTGGGTTTTGCTCTGTTGGCCCTGTTTTGTACTTGGGGCGCCGACACGGGGGCCTATTTTGTGGGTAAGAATTTCGGAAAACATAAGCTTTATCCGAAGGTTTCGCCTGCCAAGAGCTGGGAGGGTCTGGTTGGCGGTGTCAGCGCCGGGATTATGGTGGCCTTCCTGGTGCGTTCTCTCGTACGCATGGAGTTGAGTATCGGGCACACTGTGGGCATCGGCGTGTTGGCAGCCTGCTTGGGTTTGTTAGGTGACCTGTCGGAGTCGTTGCTGAAGCGGTCGGTGGGGGCCAAGGACGCGGGCACACTGATCCCTGGGCACGGCGGTGTGCTGGATCGTTTTGATGCCGTGATGTTTGTGGCGCCAGCGCTCTACATCTATGCGGCGCTATTGGCCTAAGCCACCGCGGGTGCATACCTTCGCACAAGGTGGCTTAAGCACGAGGTTTTCATGATGTACGTCGTGCAGAACATCCATTGGTTTGTTCTCTTCATTGGCGCTTTGGTGTTGGTGCACGAGCTGGGGCACTTTGCGGTGGCCAAGCTCGTTGGCGTGAAGGTGCTGGCCTTCTCATTCGGTTTTGGTCCGCGCCTGTTCGGGTTTCGGCGAGGTGAGACCGAGTACAAGGTGAGCGTGCTGCCTTTAGGCGGCTACGTGAAGATGCTGGGCGAGGTGCCTGGCCAAGAGATCGCGCCCGAGGAGTTGCCGCGCGCATTTTCGTCCAAGTCGTTGTGGCGGCGTACCGCCGTGGTGTTGGCAGGACCTGTCGCCAACTTCGTGTTGGCCTGGGTGCTGTTCGTGGGCCTGGGGATTGGCAACCATACCTTCGGCGACACCAAGCTCGGTACTGTGAAGGTAGGCGAGCCTGCCTGGGAAGCTGGTTTGCGTCCCGGCGATCGGATTGTCGCCGTGGATGGCGCGCCGATGCGGGATTGGGAATCATTGCAGCAAGCCATTGCCACGCGACCCGGTCAAGCGCTGACGGTGGTGTACGAGCGCGACGGGCATGAGTCGCAAGTGATCGTGACCCCCGCCGTGCATGAAGAGACCAATCCATTCAAGGAGGTCGAAGAGCGCGGTCGGGTGGGGATTTCGCCCAACTACGTGAAGGCCTATCTCGGGATTGTGGACACCGATAGTCCTGCCGCGCGTGTGGGGCTCAAAACGGGCGACCTCATTGTGAAGGTCGGCAAGATTCCAGTGAACGCGTGGCACGAGGTGCGCCAGGCGGTAGCCAAATTGAAAGCGGGCGAGCCGGTAAAGCTCACCGTGAAGCGCGGCGAGCAGGAATTGGCGTTTGCCGTGGTGCCTGAAGCCGCCCCCGCTGGCCTAGAAATTGATTTGTTCAGCTCCGCCGACACGGACGCTCCTTGGAGCTACACGGGCTTGGTGAGCCAGGAAAGCCTGGTCAAAGCTGTGGAGCCCAACACGCCCGCCGCGACCATGGGGATCCAGGCCGGTGATCGCCTGTTGCGCTTGATGATGAAAAAAGGCGAGCAGGTGGTCGAGCGGCCGATTGGCGTCTGGTTTATCGACCTCATGGCCTTTGATGGTGCCGACGCTCGCAACGACTTCGCCCTTACTTATCAGCGCGGTCGCGAGGTGCTTACC
>JAKLEG010000102.1 GCA_022703175.1 Myxococcota bacterium
CGTTGGCGCAAGCCGAAGGTGCGTGTTGCGCGGCCAGCTATTCAGATCAACCTGCGATATGCAGCCTCTTGCAGAACCCCGGCGCTCGCGCCGAGGGACGACCGATCAAGTCTAACTCTCCGGCACCTACACCGCCCCGGCCAGTCGCGTGTACGAGTACGCACCCAGAAACATTGAGCTAGAATGCTGTGGTGCTTGAATTACATATCACATATGATAATTTACAAGGATGCACCGTATCGTCCATGGCTTTGAGGTCCGGGAGTTCCTGCGGGCCGATGGATCGAGTCCATTTCGAGAGTGGCTGGACGCATTGCCGGTGGCAGTCCGTGCCAGGATTTCTGCCCGTATCGCACGCTTTGAGGCCGGTAACTTGGGCGATGCAAAGAGTCTGGGTGAAGGTGTCTGGGAGGCCCGGTTCATGTTCGGGCCCGGCCATCGACTATACTTTGCGATCCGTGGCGCAAGACTTGTTCTGCTGCTTCTTGGTGGTGACAAGAGCACGCAGCGCTCAGACATCAAGCAAGCCAAACAACTCTGGCGTGAATTTTTGGAGGTCAACAATGACGAAACGTAGCCGCGATTGGAACGAGGGATTGGCGCAAGACCTGCGTCAGCCTGAGTTCGCCCGCGAGTTTGTGCTAGCGCTCCTTGATGAGGGCTTCGCACTGCAAGCAGCGCTCGCCAAAGTGATCCGAGCGTATGGCGTCAAAGAATTTGCAGGCAAAGCCAAAATGCCGAGCCCCAATGTGCTGCGCAGTATCGACGGCAGACACAACCCAACGCAAAAAACGCTGGAACAACTGCTCAAACCGTTGGGCCTCAGGTTAACCGTTGCGCCAGCGGTGCGACGACGTCCACGGGCGGCGTAATGGTCTCACGGTCTAATAAGGCCAATTGGGGCCATCGTCCACGAACACTGCGCCACTGCTCGCCGCCATCCCCGGCACCTGCACCACCCCAGCCAGTCGCATGTACGCGTACACCACCGACGAAAACAAACGTTGGGTCGCGGGCACCAATGTTCCCTGACTATTTGGTGCTCTCGTTGCGCGACGGTACCGCGCATGTGCCAGCACTCTGGTTTCTCGAAGTTGCCAACGTGCTGGTTCAGGCTGAGCGCCACGCGCGCATCAACGCTGCCGACGGCGCCCGCTTTGTTGAACTCCTGCGTACTCTCCCACTTGTGGTCGACAACGACGTGGCTGGCTTTCAAGGCATAGGGCGCGTTTTGGCGCTGAGTCGCCAGTACGACCTCTCGACCTATGACAGCAGCTACCTCGACCTAGCGATGCGCAAAGGCGTGCCACTCGCCACCCGCGACCGCAAGCTGCTTACGGCATGCGGTTTGGCCAAGGTCCCCGTCATGACCGCCACGTGATCCCATCATCCACGAACGATGTTCTGGCGATGGTGTGAGAAGGTTCACCGTCGATATGTTCCCTACCAGACCAGCGTCACGCCGAATTGCTTCAGCTCGGCGTCGCACGTGACCAACGCGACTTGTTCGATACGGCTTTGCGCGGCCAGCATACGGTCAAAGGGGTCGCGGTGCGGTTGCGGCCACTGCCCGGCCATGTGGGCGTGCGCCAGCGTGATCGGCAGGTCGGCAAAACCGGCGCGTTCGACGTAGCCTGAGAGGTCCTGGATGAGTGTTGCTGCACAGGGCAGCTTACCCAGGCGGTATTTTGTCGAGATCTCCCATGCGCTTGCGGCTGAGACCCAGACATCATTGGTGCGGTCGGCCAGGAGACCACGGACCGTTGCTGAGAGCCTGAGGTCATCAAATAGCCACCAGAGAAAAACGTGGGTGTCGAGCAACAGCTTCATTAGCGTGGCACCTTTGGCGACTTGGGCGCCACGGTCGCACCGCCATCCCAAGCATCCAATTCGTCATCTGGCAGTGGTTCAAAGAAACCGTCGTCCACCGTGCCGTGCAACAACCCCGGCGTTCGCGGGGCCACCGGGTCCAGCGGACAGAGCCGCGCATAGGGCTTGCCACCCTTGGCAATGATGATGGTTTGCCCCGAATGTGCGCGCTCAAGTAGCCGAGAAAATTGAGTTTTTGCTTCGTGGACGTTGATTGACATATGATTAACTTAGTCTTGTGTATGGACTAAGTCAACCATTGGCCACTCACGCACCGCTCGGCGCCATTTTCGGTGCGGTAGAAAAACGCCTGAAGGCGCTTTCCCGAGTTCACCGCTCAATGTACCAATTTTGAGACCAAACGGTCAGGCCGGTCACAGCGATAGTCGTCCACTCTCTCAAACGCTGACGATAGGCCCAAGGCGAGGTTGTCCTTCTGTGCGGGGGTTCGGTAGAGTGCCAGAGATGAGCTTGGTCAAACGCCCCGCCCCCAACGCAGCCCAGCCATTGTTGGTTCGCCCCATGACGAGGCGCGAGTTGCTGCGAACGGCGGCCACGGTATCGGTCTCATGCGTCGCGGCCTGCGCCGCTGGCACCATCAAGAGTGATCGCCCTGTGGGTGACAGCCTCGGCGGTGGCGATGGAGAGATGCCTGACCATGCGCCCGTTTGGCAGACGGTTCCCGACCAGGTGTTCGTGATCGGCCAACCCGTGTGGTTGGACCTCAGGAGCTTTTGCACCGACGCCGACGGCGATGAGCTCGACTTCGCGCTCGACCAACCCCTCCCCGCGGGGCTGACGTTGACCGGCAGCATCATCAGCGGCACGCCCACCGCCGAATTCGCGCCGCTCACCTTCGTCGCGAGCGCCGATGACTTGACCTAGGACGACCTAGAAGAGTCTGTAAAGACTGATGTTTTTGTCGGCTGAGCCCATAAAAAAAATGGCGCCGACGGTCGGCAGGTAGCCCATGCGGCGGTTGACGTTGATGCCGTTCGACAATGCCGGCACGCGCCCCTGCTGGGTCATTGGACTTAAGGTCCAGGGAGCGGTGGTGGGATCGAGCTTGAACCAGGCCAAGGTGTTGGCGACGGTGGCGGTCAGCACCCAGTATTCGTTGAGCGTGGGCGCGAACACCATGCCGGGGCCATCATAGTAGCTATCGTCGGCGGCGAAATCCGCTTGCGACAAGCCGGCGGCGAACTGCACGTTGCCCGACGCCAGTACGGTTCGGCCATCCAAGTCGTAAACCATGTAGCGCCCGGGCGAGGCGTACGAGCCGTTGGCTTTTTGTGGCACGCGAAACAGCGTCACGCGGTCTTGGTCCCTGGTATCGGCAGCTCCGCTCCAATCCCAGCCGAACCAGGGCGCCTCGTTGGCGCTCCACGCGCCCGTGTCCAGGTCGAACATGCCGCCCCACGGCGTGCCCGAGCCGCATGAGGTGAGCATGAGCTTGTTTTCGTTCTTGAGCTTGTAGGCGATGCACTCTTCGCCCATGCCTGGGTAAGCACCCGAGGTGGCCGAGGTGGCGACCGATTTGTGGGTCCACAGGCCTGTGCCCAACGAAAAGCGCCACAACCGGCGCACAGCCAGAATCAATTCGTTGGTGTCGGGCAGATACAAGGCGCCGCCGTAGGTGTGGCGCGCGGTGGGCACGCGGTCCCAGTAGACCTCGTCGTAGAACCAATCGTTGACGCTGTTCCAGGTGCCGGCATCTACGGCCGCTTGGTGGGCCGCCTCTGACTCGGGGCAATGGGTGAAGGTGCCGGCCGCCCGGTAGGCGCTGCTCCAGAGGTTGGTGTCGGATGGCAGCTTCTCTATGGTGTAGGCCATCTTGAACGCGTCGAAGCGGTAGATGCCATTGTTGGAGCTATCGGCATGGCCGCCTGCGCACAGCCACCAGAACCGCGCCAGAGCGGTGTCGATCGCCACACCGTTCCAGGCGTGTGTAACGCCCAGCCAATCCCCGCTACCGTAGTCGGCCCAACCGGGAATCGCGGCTTTCACGACCGCGTCCAACGCATCGAGGCGCGTGCTTGCGACCTCGACCCAGCGTCCCACTGGCACCAAGTCCCACGAGACGCGATTGACGAGCCCATTCGCATCCCGCCCTGGCGTCCACAGGTCGTCGGCGAAACTCCCGGCCTCGGTGCCGGCACCAAAAGCGGGAGGTTGGCGAACTTCAATTTTAAATGGATTGCTCGTGCGCCGCGTCATCTGCAACCTCGATGATCACATGGATCACGCTTCCGCGTTATTTGGGGAAGCGTGGTGCGGGTCTACGCCAGAAAGCAATAGGCCTCGCTCCGCGGTCGCAATGGGGAAACTTCACACGCTCGCGAGGTTAACGGTAACTGGATCCGGACCACCCTTTACCGCTGTTCATCGTCGGCCGCTTGGGGGTGCTAGCTTCGAGCCGTGCCACAGTCGCCTTGGCCCTCGCCAGCTGCTCTTCGGCCGTCAGTCTGTTTTCGAGGCTGCGCGCTTCATCGAAGGACATATTGTCACGGCCGCGGATCATGCCGAGGTCCCGCCCATCGCGACGCCAGTCCGGATTGTATTCACTCACCGCGTAACCACGTTGGGTGCTAACAACTTCAAACGCCATGAAAACCTCCCGAGACATAGAGGCCCGCGGCCTCGTTCCGGCTGTTGTCCAGCCACAAGAAATGTATCGTCGGTTCTCGCCCGACGTTGCGCCGATCGTCCGTCACCCTGCGAATTTCTCGAAACGCCTAATCGCCCTTCAGCGCAAAGGCTGCACCCACGTCGCTTGCTCGCGCCAGGCCTGCGGCTCTGCCATCCCAAAAAGCCCCCGCAGGTGTGCCCCCAATCGTTGCCAGAACGAGGGCGACCAGGTTGAAATCGTTACGGATTTTATATGGGCTGCCGTAGGAAACTGCTGTGCATCGAGGGGTCCGGCAAGCGCGGCGCTACAAATGGGCCAAGCGTTGACGTGAAAACGCATCGGCAGGTGTGGCACGGGGGTCGGGCGACCGGCTCCGCGATAGTGCACGAGTTTGCCATCCACGTACCAACCGATGCCGTCGGGTTGCCACTCGACGGCGTAATGGTGAAAGTCGAGGCTCGCGTCGAAGCCTAGGTCGATGAGCACTGGTGTGCCGGCGTAGCCGTAGTTGTACAGATCTCCCTCTTCGCCAGGGTTGTAGTAGACGTTGGCCAACAGCTTCGTGGTGTCTTTGCCGATGAACTCGGCGTCGATCTCCTGCCAGGGGTCGAAACGGTAGAGAAAGAACGCCGAGATCACCCCTGAGGTCTTGGCTGGCTTCAACACCGCTTCAAAACGCCCGTACAAGAACCGCTGCTCGGCACGACTGACGATCGCCCCCGCCGTGTAGGGCTTGTCGCCTTGGCCATTGGCCAACAGCTTGAAGCTTAAGCCACCAGCGGCATTGGGTTGCACGTTGGCCTTTGTGAACATGGCTTGGTTGCACGCAAAGGTCGTCTCCGGTCGCTCCCAAAACTGCGCGTCAAGCGTGGCAAATGTGTCGGCCCGCAGCTCGATAAAGCTGCCCTGTTGCGTCACCGCCCGCACCCCTTGTTGGCTTTTTGGGCCGCAATAGTCAGGAAGCTTGGCAGGCGGCACAATCCATGGCTCACCGTCGTGCTTGAGCACCTGGCAATCGTGCGGGCTAAGCTCCACGCGGGGCGAGGCGCACCAAACACCCGTGAATAACACCGACAGCGCAATCCCCCACGCCAGTCGAAACGTCGGCCGCGGCAGCGAGGCCTTGGGCAGCTCACCTTCCAGCAGGCGCCGCAACCAGGTGCGCATCCGATAGCTGTCGCGAATGCTCACCGTGGGCTGAAGGGGTGCTGGAAATGCGGCGCCCGCCGCGGCCGCTGGGGCCGTGCTGCGATTCACCGGCCGCCAAAACGCCCGTCCGACCACAAAGTCGCCCAAGCCCACCAGCACCGCGCTCAAGTCGAGATAGAACGCCACCGGAAAGCTTGCGAGCACGGCCAAAAAAGTGCCAAGCCCTAGCTGGCGAAAGCGCAACATCCCCGCCGCCAACACCCAAAGCGGTGCCACCAAACCCAAGAGACCCAACACCTGCCAAACACCGGGCAACGGCAAGGCCGCGTGCCCCCAATCGCCGGCGCGCACGGCATAGGCCAAGTTGGCCAAAATTATCGCCGCAGGTGCCAACCAAGCAAATACCACCACCGCTTCGCTCAGGCGCCGCATCGTGCCGAGCGTGCGTTGGGTGCGCACCAACTCTGCGCCCAGCAACAAGCTCGCCGTAAGCGCTGCCCACAAGGCTGGCAGCGGTAAGCTGTGCGCCACCAACAGGCCTATCAACAAATGCAACCCGAACACCGGCACCGCGACCAGGTAGTGCACGCCGTGCAGCAGAAATTGCAGCTTGCCGCCAAGCGACAGCGGCGCGCGCCACAGTTGTGGCAAGTGGCGCAAGAACGTTTCGGTATGACCGTTGGCCCAGCGCCGCCTACGCGCGACAAAGCTGTAGAGGTCGGGGGACAGCTCTTCGTCGGAACCACTGTACGGATTGGTGAGGATTTTTTCGCCTGCCAGCACCAGATCGTAACTCCAATCGGTGTCTTCGGTGAGGCAGCTGCCCAGCGGATGCGCGACGAGCAGCGAGCGCTCCATCACCACGGTCGTACCCGAAATGAACACGGTGAGGTTTAGGCGCGCAAACAGCGTATTCCATAGCTCACAGCCCACGTGCTGGTGCAGCGCGTCCCACAGCGCAAACAAACCGCGCGCCGACAGTGGCTGACGCCGACCCTGAATCACCCGACCCCCTTGGGCCTGTAGCAGCGCAATCGAGGTGCGCAACCAATCGGGGCGGGCCTGATGGTCACTGTCTAAAATGGCCGCGTAGCGAGCGTCCAGTTGTGGCGCAATCCAATTGAGCTTGGCGCTCTTCGCCTCAAGCCCGGTGAACGCCACCAGCCCTCGGCGCGTTGGCGTGTGCCAGAGCTCCACCAGCCCTGCGTCTGCTTCGCGTAGTGACACTCCCGGAAACGCCCGCTCCAAGAACGGCACCGCCGAGTCGGTGGCATCGGCAAGCAGCAGTACCACCTCTACAAAGCCGCGATGATCTTGGTGCGTCAACGAGCTCAGCGCCCTGAGCGCCCGCTCCCCTTCGTGCCGGGCCGGCACCCATACCACCACGCTATCATCAGGAAAAGAATCAGGTTTCTGTCCACGGGCCGGGAGCAGCAAAAAGCCCAGGGCAGCCCAATAGTGAAGGGCCGCATACGCCACCAACACTCCGGTGCACAGCCCGATGAGCGTCAGGGCCACAGTCATCATGATGGGTCACTCATCACGCGGGAGCTTTGCCTCGGGACATGGGCGCGGCCTCAACGACCGCGACTTGCGCCACCGTCCGGGCTTATAACGTAATGGCGACAGTGCCGGCCACCCCATTCTAGGCTCTCACCTAGTGTCGCGAACACCGCACCAGCAGCGCCTCGCCCACCGGACCCAACTCATCCCACGTCGCGCACGTCAAACCTGCCCGCGCGGCCACCGCCAGGCCAAAGCCACTCCCCAAACTGTTGGAGAGGCCACCACCGCTGGCAGAGCCCTGCACCTCGACCCACGCTGTGCCGTCCCAGCGACGCAGGTAGATCTCGAAGTTCCCAGAGGCGCGGTCGTTCCATGCCAACACCATGCGGTCGGCGCTATCGCGAACCAAAACGGGTGTTTGCGAGATCCCGGCGCTGGCACTAACGCCCCCGCCTTGCGCCGAGCCGGTGCCCATTTCCAACCACGCACTGCCATCAAAACGTCGCACGTAGATGTCGGCCTCGCCGTCTGCCAGGAGTTGACTCCACGCCACCACCGGTTGGCTGTCGGCTTCCAAAGACACCGCAGGCTCCCGCGCCGAGTTAGCGCTGGCGCTTAGGCCTAACCCTTGCGCCGAGGTGCCCAACTCCGCCCAGCTCGTGCCATCGAAGCGACGCGCGTACACGGCGGTCTGGTTTTCCGCGACGGTTTCGCTCCACGCCACCACCGGCCAGGCGTCGGAGTCCAGGGCGAGCGCGGGTGTCAGCGAATCACCCGCGCTGTTGCTGATGCCGCCGCCTTGGGCCGAGCCGACCCCGACCTCGGCCCACATCGTGCCATCAAAAGCCAATACGTAAATCTCATGGGTGCCGACTCCGCCATCACTCCAGGCCAGCACCGGGCGGCCCCCGGCGGTCAGCGCCAGCGCGGGAGCGAAGGTCGTGTCGCCTGCTTGAGCCGTGTAGATGCCGGTCGATGCAGAACCAAGGCCGATGTCCACCCACGCAGTGCCATCAAATCGCGCCAACCAGAGGGTGTCAAAACCTGCCCACGCTAGCACGGGCCCGGTGGCAGCGTGCCACGCCAACTGCAAGCCGTACGCCGCACCCCCGGCGTTGGCGACCCCTCCGCCCTCTGCCGACCCCGCATACTCCACCCAATCAGCGCCGTTCCAGGCCTTGAACTTCACGTCATAACTGGAGAACCATGCGAGCATCGGTGCCCCGGTGTCGGTGAGTGCCAACTGTGGTGCAAACACCTGCTCTCCCGCGTCGCTGTTGTTGACGCCGCCGCTACCAGCACCATCAGGGTGTGCGACGCTGGCAGGCACCCACGGCGCCCACGCCGAACCGTCAAAGCGCAGGGCGTAGATTTCACCCCAATCGGCCCACACCAACGTCCCGATCCCGGTCGCATCGAAGGCCAACTGGAACTCTTGGATATCCGGATGCACGCCAAAAATGCCCTGCGCCGAGTTGGCGCCAAGTTCAACCCACGCCCCACCTCGCCAGGCGCAGGCCCGCAGCTTTTCGGCCACAATCACCGGTTGGTCCCGATCGAGCACCAGGTGAAAGTTGTCAAACACGCTGACCTCGAACCCGCAGGGAGCACTCTCGGCGTTCAAAGGCGTCGTGGCGGCGGTCCAGCTGACCCCATCGTAGGCCGCGATATGGATCCCCAAAGGCTTCAAACACCCGCTGGTTCCATAAACATTCCAAGCAAGTAGCGGCCAGCCATCGGAGCGCACCACGACGTGTGGCAAGTCGATATCACAACTCGCCTGACTGATGCCCAAGCCGCTGTCAGAACCTGTGCCGATGGCGCCCCAAGTCGTGCCCTGCCATTGGCGCGCATAGACTTCGGTGTGAGAGTTGGTTGAGCTATCGGCCCAGGCAAGCAGCAGATTGCCATTCCCTATGAGCGCCATGGTTGGGGTCATCGCAAACCCCGATGAGCCATCCACCCCCGTGCCGTTTGCCGAGCTAGCGCCCAGGCTGCTCCAGGCGCTGCCGTTCCAGGCGCGGGCATAAACGTGGCAACTGAGCGGCGAGTTGGTGATGCTGGCCCACGTCACCACCGGCTGCATCGCGGCGGTAAACGTCAACGCGGCACTGTTGGAAAGGGCGGCGTCGTTACTGATGCCACCTTCCGACGCCGAGCCGGCAAGCTCAGACCAGGCGCCTGCCTGCCACTGCCGTACATAGATCTCGCCGGCCTCAGACCAAGCAATCGCTGGCTTAGCGTCGCTGCCCATGCCCACGCCAGGCTGATCTGAAAATCCGGGCGTTTGGCTGATGCCGCCCCCAGCTAGCGAACCGGGCGATTGCGCCACCCACGCCGTGCCGTCCCATTGAGCGACATAGATCTCGGCATTGTTGCTGCTGACCTGTTCGCTCCAGGCTACAAGCGGAGTGCCATCTGGTGCCAGCATCAAGGCGGGTGCCCACGATGAATACAAACCGTTGGCCGAGATGCCGCCCCCTGCGGCTGAGCCCCAGGACACAGTTTGGCTCCAGGGGGCAAACTCGGCGTCGCCCAACGCAAACCAGGTCTCCTCCAGGCAGACGCCATCGCGACAGCCGCCCGGGCCACAATCCTCTTTGAGGTCGGTGCGCGCACCGCAGAGGTCCACCCAGTAAACCTCCTGCGCCACACAGGTGAGCGTCGCATGGGGTTGGGTAGCGCAGTCGAGCGTGCTGTCGCCACCGTGAACGTCCCCATCAGCAGGTGCCACGGAGCTTTCGGGCTGGTCGTGCAACCACAGAGTGGTGCGAGCAACACAGGCTGAGGAGAAAATCAGGACCACCCCCAAGCTCGCCGCCGCCACGTCGGCCCGGCATCGGCCACCACCGGGCGTCACGACTGCAGTCGTGTCACCTTTCGCTTTCCACCACGGCATCCCGGGTCCCTTCGTTCAGCCATCGCTGGCATGCTACATCAGTGTAACGCTGTGGCCACACGATTGCCCGCAAGCCAACCAGGCATCACAAACCGCCAGCGCTTTTGGGTGACACAACGCCGCCGCTTTCTTTCGTGCCATCCTTCTTGCGCCGCGGTGCGCGGGTAAAACTTGCACGCCCCTTTTGTCCCGCCTGGCTTTCGTTAATAATCGCCCACACCTGCGATTTTGCTTTGGCTGGAGGTCTTGGATGACTTGGCCGCTCCGCTCGCTGTTGGCTGTTGCCTCGCTGTCGCTGCTGTTGGGCGCAACGCCTGTCGAACCCCGCAGCTTTACGTACTACATGGCCGGCCAACCTAATCGGGTGACGGAGGCGCGATTTCACGCGGCGGTGGCCGTGGCCTCGGCTGCGCGCGAGCTCGAATTAGGAAGCTTGCTCGCCAAAACCTACAAAGGCAGCGCACAAACGCTGCCGCTCGTCAGTTGGGGTTACACGCTTGTGCGCGTGCCGGAAAGCTCAGGAAATCCGGACCTGAACACGGTGCTGCAGCAGGGCGGCTTTAGCACTGCGGTGGCGTTCTCCGGGCACTTTTCCGACGGCAGCGAGAGCTGGCCTACGGTGGTGTTGCCAGAGCTGCGCGTACGCTTTAAAGATGCGAGCAGCGTGCCCGGCCAACTTGCGGCACTTGGTGCCCAGAGCATCGGCGTCAAATGGCAGCGCGGCGGGCAAGACGTGATGCTTACCGCCAAGTCGTCAGAGCAGGCACTGCGCGTGGCCGCAGAATTGTTCGAAGCCCAGTTGTGCGAGTTCAGCTACCCCAACTTGCTGATGCGCCTCACCAAAACGATGGTCCCGAACGACACGTATTATGGTGAAGAGTGGCACCTGCAGAACATCGGTGCCACGGGCGCCTGGGAGCTAGACGAGGGGGCCAATACCGTTACCATCGCTGTCATCGATGACGGTACCGATACCGCGCACGCCGACTTGGCTGGGAACATCGTCGCGGGCTTGGATGTCATCGGCAACGGCTCCACGACGGACAGCGATCCGCGCCCGGCAGGCGATGACGCCCACGGCACCGCTACCGCCGGGCTGGCTGCAGGTGTTGGTAACAACAACCGCGGTATTGCCGGGGTCTGCCAGCACTGCAAGATCATGCCGATCCGGATCATGGATTCGAGCGCCTACTCCTCGGCCGGCACCGAAGAAGACGCCTTCTACTTTGCCCGTACCCATGGCGCACACATTCTTTCGAACTCCTGGGGTCCCATGCCCCCCATCGACGCCAACTACTTCCCCGATGGCCTCAAAGCCGAAATCCACAACGCCGTCTCAGAAAACAAAGTGGTGCTGTTTGCCGCGGGCAACGAAGCCAACCCGCTCACCTGCCCCGGCGGCGTGCCGTGGGAACCCGCTGCCTACCAAGAAGTTATCGCCGTGGGCGCCACCGACGCCTTCGACGACCTGATGAGCTACTCCAACTACGGCAACGACGGCTGCCCGCTCACCCTCGTGGCGCCCGCCGCTTCTTTCTCTACCGACATCACCGGCACGCGCGGCTACAACTCCAGCGGCTTCGGCAACGATTACACCGACAGCTTTGGCGGTACCTCGGCAGCCTGCCCGGTCACGGCCGGGAGCGTGGGCGTGCTGCTCTCGATCGACCCACAACTTACCTGGGGCCAGGTGGTGAGCGTGCTCAAAACCACCGCCGACAAAGTCGGCAGTGATACCTACGTGGAGAACTACAACCATCATTATGGCTACGGCCGCCTGAACCTGTACCGCGCGGCTACCTATGTGGACAGCGGCACCCTTTGTGAACCCGCTGCCGGCGGCGAAGCCTATGGCACAGCGGCCTGCAGCGATGGCGTCGACAACGATTGCGACTCGCTGGTGGATGCGGGTGACCCCTCCTGTGCACCCAGTGACGTGGCCGTGGGCTCAGCCTGCACCGATAGTTGCGGTTCGCAGGGCAAGTTCTGCCTGGAGCAACTCCCCGACGGCTACTGCTCCGACTACTGCGACAACAACAGCTGCAACGCTGGCGCCGTATGTTGGGGCTGCGATTGTGACACCGGCCCGGGCAAGCAAGCCAACTGCGCCTGCGACCCCGATGACTGTGCCTGCGACACGTCGGCGGCCTGCAACCCTGAAAGCGCCGGCAGCAGCACCGCCTGCGCCTGCGACCCGGACTGCAACCTGTGCATGGACAGCTGCCTCGCCGACAACGAGTGCCGCACCGGCTACGTTTGCGCCTACCTCACGCAAACCACCAAGGCCTGCTACCCCGACTGCGCCCATGATGGCTTCGTTTGTAACGATGGCGATACTTGCAACCCGCTGAGCGGCTGGTGCGAGCACGACGGCCCCAACGCCATCGGCAGCGCCTGTGCTACCGACCTAGAGTGTAGCGATAACGGCCTGTGTATTGGCTCCAACGCCTACCCCGACGCTGACTGGCCCGAGGGTTACTGCTCCCCAGAATGCAGCGACACCGGCAGCTGCGCGGCGGGTGCCGCCTGTGTGCATTTTACCGACATCAACCTCTGTTTCGATCAATGCGCCGGCATCGGCGAGTGCCGCACCGGCTACGGTTGCTGGTCGGGACTCGTGCAGACCGGCCGGGTTTGCTTTCCGTCATGCGCCGAAGGGGAGTGCGCCGACACCGAGGTTTGCTGTGCCGCCACGGGCGCTTGTGAGCTGGCCACCGCTTGCCCGGCCGAAACCTGTAGCTGCGACACCGGCACCGACTGCCAGCTGGGTTGCAACTGCGACGTCGACTGTTGCACCTGTGACACCACGGGTGCTTGTGAGGCGAATTGCGCGTGCGACGCCGATTGTTGTAGCTGCGACAGCACCGGGGCTTGCGACAGCAATTGCACCTGCGACCCCGATTGTGGCACCACGTGCAGCTGTAACACCACCGCCACCTGCCAAGCGGGTTGTAGCTGCGACCCAGATTGCGGCAGCACCTGCAGCTGCGACAAAGATGCGGCCTGCGATAGCAGCTGTGCCTGCGATGGCGATTGTCCGTGTGGCTGTGACAAAACCACCGAGTGCGATGGCTCCTGCAAGTGCGACCCAGAATGCCTAGATAATTCCAGCGGTTGTGGCTGCCAAAGCCAAACACGCCCGGATCTGTTGGGGGTGTTTTTTGGGCTCTTGTTGCTGGTTGTGAAGTCAGGTCGCCGGGCACGGCGCTAGGTTTCGGTAAGTGTGCCAAAAGGGACAGATTTTTCCTGACAATCCCTTGTGGGTTTGTTGCTGGGAGGTTAAGCTGCGCTCCTTAATACGCTAAGGAGGGCTCATGCCGAACACCGTTCAAGCACCAAGCTTTGCACCGATCCAATTGCCGCAGCTCGGGCGGGCCGCCAGTAATTTGGGCGACGTTCCCGCGACGAGTGACAGCGCCGCGTTGGTGGCGTTGTTGAACAACCAATGGCCGCAAATTAGCAAAGGCAGCCGCCCCACGCTCGCGCGCGCCGAAGCCGCTTGGCTCGTAAAGCTCGCCGACCATCCCAACGCCGACAAGGCCGTGTGGCAAGCTCTCGTCGACAAGCTCGGCAGCATCTATGCCGCCCCCTCCACGCGCACGGCCGGCCTGGATAAGCTTTTGGTCGAGCTGAACACCCGCATCGCCGCGCAAAGCAGCTACACCGGCGGCG
>JAKLEG010000103.1 GCA_022703175.1 Myxococcota bacterium
TTGGGCAACACCTACTCCGGTGCTTCGCCCATTGGGCTCACCGCCATCCTCGACGTCGCGAAACCAGGGGAGCGGATCTTCATGTGCTCCTACGGCTCGGGGGCCGGCAGTGACGCATTTGTATTCCCCGTCACCGAACGCATTCTTGAGGTTCAGGCCGCCGCACCCAAGACCCGCGCGATGTTAGAAAACGACCCGATCTACCTGCAGTACGGTGAATACGCCAAGCTGCGGGGCAAGATCTTGCGAGTGTAACGAGGGACGTGATGCGTGACGTAGCGATCGTAGGTGCGGCAATCACCAAATTCGGCGAGCTTTGGCAGCAGTCGCTTCGGGCCTTGGCGGTGGAAGCATCGTTGGCCGCGCTGAAGGACGCTGGGGTGGACCACGTGGATGCCCTGTATGTTGGGGCGATGAGTGGTGGTTTGCTCGTGGGACAGGAGCACCTTGGCGCGCTCTTGGCCGACGCCTTGGGGCAATCCCACATCGCGGCCACCCGTGTGGAAGGCGCCTGTGCTTCGGGGGGCTTGGCGCTTAGGCAGGGATTCTTGGCGGTGGCCAGCGGCGCGGCCGAGGTGGTGCTCGTGACCGGCGTCGAAAAGATGACGGACGTCGATGGCGTTGTGGCCACGGACGTGTTGGCGACTGCGGCCGACCAAGAATGGGAGGCCATGCACGGCGTCACCTTTCCGGGCCTCTATGCGATGATGGCTCGGGCCCATATGCAGCGTTTTGGCACCAGCGCTCGCGCGTTGGCCAGCGTGGCTGCGAAGAATCATGCACATGGGATAAAAAATCCCCAAGCACAGTTCGCCCTCCGCCTCACCGCCGACGACGTTTTGAGCTCGGCGATGGTCGCCGATCCGTTGCACGCCCTTGAGTGTGCACCCATCTCGGACGGGGCGGCGGCATTGGTGCTGGTGCCTGCGACGAAGGCTATGCAGCTCTCCAAGCGGTTGGTGGTGCACATCGCGGCGTCGGCACAGGCAGGTGACACGATGATGTTGGCCGGGCGGGCGAGCCTTTCGGAATTGGCGGGTGTGGCTCGTGCCGGCGCGTTGGCATACCAACAGGCAGGAAAAGGGCCCACCGACATTGCAGTGTGCGAGGTGCATGATTGCTTTACCATCGCCGAAATCATGGCCACCGAGGCGCTGGGATTCTTTGAGCCAGGCCAGGCTGCGGCCGCGGTGGAGGCCGGTGTCACGTCGTTGGGCGGACGATTGCCTATCAATACGAGTGGAGGGCTCAAGGCCCGAGGCCATCCGGTGGGGGCGACTGGTGTGGCTCAGGCCGTGGAGATTGTGACGCAGCTGCGCGGCGAGGCTGGCGCGCGGCAGGTTGCAGGAGCCCGTGTAGGTATGACGCAGAATATGGGTGGTACTGGCGCGACTGCGGTCGTGCACATTCTGGAGGTCCGTTAGATGTCAACCGCACGCGGCTATCGCGAGTACCCGCAACGCTACCGCTACGAGGCTGCCGTCTGCGACGGCTGTGGCAAATGGCACTTCCCGCCGCGACTCATCTGCGATGCGTGCAAGAGTGAGACGTTTACCCCGCGGGCGATGCGCCGCACGGGCACGATTCTTACCCATACGGTTGTTCACGCTGCGGCGTCCGCCTTTGCTGATCAGGCCCCCTACGCGGTGGCCATCGTCGAAATGGATGACGGGCCGCGCGTGACGATGCAGGTGGTGGATTGGCGCACCGGCGAACTCAAATCCGGTCAGCGGGTGAAACTCGAATTTCGCCGGATTTCTGAGGCCGGGCCCGCAGGGACGATCACTTATGGCTACAAGGCTGTACCGATGTCACTGTTGGCATAGCGCGACTGTTTGAGGAGGTCATGGGCCGGGGTGGTGACGGACGTTCCCAGGCCTTCGGGGCAGTCGCCGCACGTGAACCTATGCCGCCGGCCCTTGAGCCGAGTGGGACTGCAGAGTAGACCTCTCGACCGAGATTTCTGCGCAAGGTGGTGCCGTGTTCAAACGCGTGCTGATAGCGAATCGAGGCGAGATCGCGCTGCGCGTGATGCGCACCTGCCGGCGGCTTGGCATCGAGACAGTGGCTATTTACTCCGAGGCCGATCGTCAGTCACCCCATTGTTCGGCGGCCGATTTGGCGTTGCCCGTCGGCGGCTCCAAAAGCGCAGATTCCTATCGCAATATCGAGGCTGTCCTAACGGCGGCTCGTCACGCTGAAGCGCAAGCGGTGCATCCTGGCTATGGTTTTCTTGCTGAGAACCCGTTGTTTGCCGAGCGTTGTCGAGACGCCAAACTCACTTTCATTGGCCCGTCGTCGCGGGTCATGCGCCTACTGGGTGATAAAGCAGCTGCCCGACGGACCATGAAGGCGCTCGGCGTTCCGGTGATTCCCGGCTCAGAGGGTTTGCTACAATCGGCGTCCGAGGCGCGCACGTGGGCTCAAGAGGTCGGTTTTCCGGTACTGCTCAAAGCCACAGCAGGGGGCGGCGGCAAAGGCATGCGACTGTGTCGGGATACGACGCAGCTTGCGCAAGCTTATGCGGAGGCACAGGCCGAGGCCGGTCAGGCATTTGGTGACGCCGGGCTGTACTTGGAGCGCTACCTGGAGCAGGGGCGGCATATCGAAGTGCAATTCTTGGGGGACCGCTACGGTCACGCGGTGCATTTAGGTGAGCGGGAGTGCTCAGTGCAACGCCACCACCAGAAGCTCATCGAAGAGTCCCCCTCAATGGCATTGTCGCCTGAGAGTCGTGCGGCCCTTGGCGCACAGGTCGCCGATGTGATGGCGAAGCTCGGCTATGTCGGAGCCGGTACGATGGAGTTTTTGCAAGATGCCACAGGCCACCTCTACTTCATGGAGGTGAACGCCAGATTGCAGGTAGAGCACCCCGTGACCGAGATGGTCACGGGGGTGGACCTGGTGGAGTGGCAGTTGCGGGTGGCCGCGAACGAGCGCCTGAAGCTTACGCAAGAGGCGTTGACGTTGTCAGGGCATGCTTTGGAGTGCCGGATTAACGCTGAGGATTCGGCGCACGACTTTGCTCCATCACCCGGGTTGGTGCATGAGTTCGTGGTGCCGATGGAGACGCCTGGTGCGGCGGTCCGTCTAGAGACCTATGTGCAGTCGGGTGTGCAGATCCCAATTTACTATGACTCGTTGTTGGCTAAGCTCATCACTCATGCTCCTTCCCGTGAGGCGGCGCGCCGAGCGATGCTAGCCGTTCTGCAGGGGGTACGCATTGAGGGAGTGACTACGACTGTACCATTTCTAATGCGGGTTTTGGCCGATGCGCGTTTTGCGCGTGGTGAATACCACACCGGCCTTGTCGAGTCGGTGCGCTAGGCGCGGAGAATTCTCGGATGGCGAAAGTAGAGCTACAGCCGATCGGCAACCCACTCGAAGTGGCATTGGGGGCTGACCGTATCGCCGAGCACCGCGCTCAAATGCACACCCTTGAGACGACCTTGTGCGAACGGCGCGCGCAGGTGCGGGAAGGGTGGGGCCAAAGCTACGTCGATCGAGTGCATGCCAAGGGCAAGCTCACCGCGTGGGAACGGATCGAAGCTCTCAAAGACCCGGGCAGCCGCGTTGTGTCGTTGGGGACCTTTGTGAACTTCGGGCGCACGTTTGATGCGCCACCCAAGAGCGCACCGGCGGCCGGTGTGATCACCGCTTTGGTGCGAGTCGCCAACCGCTACATCATGGTGATCGCCAACGACAACACAGTGGCCTCCGGTTCATGGTGGCCGCTGACCCCCGAGAAGATCGAGCGCGCGCAGGAGATCGCGCTGCGCCTCCGACTGCCGGTGATCTATTTGGTGGATTGCTCCGGGTTGTTCTTGCCGGAGCAGGCGCACACGTTTCCTGGACGCACAGGGGCGGGGCACATCTTCAAAATGAACGCGCTGTTGTCGGACCATCATGTGCCGCAATTGGCGGGCGTGTGTGGTGACTGCATTGCCGGTGGTGGCTACATGCCGATCATCTCCGACAAGGTCTTCATGACCGAGCAGGCCTACATGGTGATCGCTGGCGCGGCACTGGTGAAAGGTGGCAAGGGTCAAAAAATCACCTCGTTGTCGATCGGTGGACCCGACATCCATGTGCATTTGTCGGCCTGCGCCGATGAGCGTGTGCCTGATGATGCCGCGTTGTTGTGGCGATTGCGCGAAGAGGTGCAGAAGCTGCCGAGCTCTGCGGCAGATTACTATCGGTTCGGTGCCGAGTCCGCACCGCCACAGTTTGAGACCTCTGAGATCACCGCGCTTTTGCCGGCCGACCATCGGGTGGTCTACGATAGTCGGGAGATTATTGCGCGCTTGTGCGACAGCTCGCTGTTTTGCGAGGTGTTGGCGCACACGGGCCAGGAGATGATCACCGGTATTGCCCGCATAGGTGGCCTCTTTGTCGGCATCATCGCCAACAACCAACTGTTGAATCCCCATCCTCATAACCCCCTTGAGCGCCGCCCAGGGGGCATTCTCTACCGTGAGGGCATTGCCAAGATTTCGACGTTTTCCCGGACTTTGAACGATGACGGCATCCCGATCGTGTGGCTTCAGGACATCTCGGGGTTCGACATTGGTGCCGAGGCAGAGAAAGAGGGGCTACTGGGCTACGGCTCCAACCTCATCTACACCAACTCCACCAACAGCGTGCCGATGTTGACGGTGCTTTTGCGTAAGGCCTCTGGGGCGGGCTACTACGCGATGGCCGGTTTGCCCTACGACCCGGTGGTGCAGCTGTCGACACCGGTGACGCGCTTAGGGGTGATGGAAGGGCGCACGTTAGCCATCGGTGCCTTTCGCACCAAGCTCGACGATAGCTTTAATCTCATCAGTCAGGATCCTGCTGAGCGTGCCAAGGTGGAGGCAGGCATGCAGGCGGTGGAGGAGCGCATTACTGCGGACATGGATCCGTACAAGAGCGCAGCACAAATGGACACCGACGAAATCGTGCCGTTGTCGGAGCTGCGCGACACGCTGACGGTACTCGTTGAAGCCTGCTATCAGAGCACCGGCTATCGGCGACTGAAGAACCCTCGCATCTGGTCGGTTCATGATTTAACGGTACTGACGGAGCCACGTGTCACCACGGTTGGGCCGAACCGATCGACGCAAGATAACCACGACGCTTACATCGCGGCTCAAGCCGAAGCTGCAAAACGTCCAGGCTTGGTGGCCGTGCGGGCTCCGGTGATGGGACTCTTCTACCGCCGCGCTCAGCCTGGAAGCGCACCCTACATCGATGTCGGCAGCATTGTGACGGCAGCCAGCACCGTCGGGCTCATCGAGGTGATGAAGTGCTTCAACCAGATCACCTGTGGCAGCGTCGGGTTGACAGCGCGCGCTGAGGTGGTTGAGGTCGTGGTCCCAGACGGCGCCGAAGTGAACGCGGGGCAGGCGTTGGCATGGTTGCGGCCGTTGCCGGCGTGACGTCCATTACAGTTCGTAGTTGGCGACCAGGTTGAGCACGCCATCCACGGCGGCGCGGTTGGGATTGTCCGAGTTGTAACCTTTGCGCAGGCTGCCTCCAATGCTTACGTAACGCCACGCTTTGAACGCCACGGCGGCGAATACGTATTCGTTGGCGCGATGGGAGGCCACGAGCGGCAGCAGGTGCTCGAAGTTGCGCAGCTGGTATCCAGCGTAAAGGCTCAACGCGCGGCTGGATCGGGGCAGGTACAGGTCGTTCACTTGCGCCACCAATCCGACGTTGCGTCCGACGTAGCGTTCGGACGGGGCCAGGGAGCCGAACGTGCCACCGTCTTCATACGAGAGCATCACGCTGATGCGCCGGTGCATCTGGTAGGTCAACTCGCCGTAGACGCCCCACCGGTTTGGGGTGCCGTCCAATTCTTCCAACAGCTTTAGTTTGGTGACCGGGTTGTCGCCAATATCGTCCACCGGTGCTTGGCGGCGGTTTAACCGGTAGGTGGTGTCGAAGTAACCGGGGATAAAGGTCGGCGTGGAGAGTTGACCCTCCAATCGCAAGCGGACGACGTGGGTGATCCGGCCGCCGATGTTCGCGCGAATCAACGTGCCGAAGGCGCCTCCGAGGCCTGCTGTTTCAGCGGCGACCAACGTCGAACCTGCCAGGTAGCTCTTCACGTCCCAAGTGGCGGTCTTGAGCCACTTCAACTCGGCGTCCAAGGTGCCGCCATGAAGCATGCGGTGTTCCATTGTGCCGTCGCTTCGCAGCGCGTACGGGGCCGCCATGTCACCTGCATAGGCCACGCCCAGTGACAGGCCACGCGCCAGTGGATTGTCGATATCGGCCAGCACCGCCGGGCGAACGTACACCAAGGCGCCGACGACATTGGGGTCGAGCACATCGTCGATAAAGCTCTCGCCTCCCACCCAATCCAGATAGCCGTCAGCTGACAGCGACAAGGCATCGGTGGCCAACACAAAGTCAGGTACCGAACGGCTCTTGACGTTGGGGGTGTAGGTGCGCATCAACTGACCATGTCCCAGGGTGCCCGAGGCGGTGCGCGATAGATCCAGGTAGAGCTGCGATTCTTTTTGACCGAAGCTGATTTCCTGAATGATTTTGGTGTATTCCACCGGTTCGTCCCAGGCAGCTTTGAGGTTCTCCGAGGCTTTGCTCTCGGAGTTGAGCGGCAGCTCGAAGGGCACGGCGGTGCGCACCCGCAAGGCGTTGTCATGCCCGAAGTAGGAAAACTCGGGCGCCGCCACGGCCACCGCGTCACCGTGCAGGCCGCCTATGCCTAGCCGCACACCTATCGAGGTCTCCTCGCTACGGAGCAACGTTGGACCCACGCGCGTCAGGGCACCTTTGGCGAAGGTGGCCAAAAGCTGCGGCGGTCGTTCGTCAGCGGCGTGTTCGGTGATCACGGTTTGTGTCGGGCCCGTGGCAGGGGGGGGCGATTCGCCTGGACCCCGCTCGGGTGTGGGCGTGCCGTTTTCACGGCTGGCGTCTTGAATGATTTGCTCAATGGTAGGTTCTGCGGCATCGGGAGGCGAGCTGTCGCCGCCGTCGCTGCGCGCGCTGCCATTCTGTGTTGAATAACGCCCTGGCTTCAGACTGAGGATGCGCCTGGCGCCGTAAAACCGTTGGTCGTAGTAGCGCGACGTCAGGCGGTCGTAGGAAACCTGGCCCTTACCCGTAGCGTTGTGGATGAACTCACTGTCGGCGATGTACATGGCGACATGGGTGATGCGCGAATCGCCGGGGTTTGACACAAAGAAGAGCAGGTCACCCATCGCCAGCGCGGCACGTTTGACCGGCAGACCGACCTTGAATTGTTCGCGGGAGGTGCGTGGTAGGTCGTAGCCATTGAGCGAGTAGACCTTGTTGACGAAGCCACTGCAGTCGTAGCCGCCGTCACCCAAACCGCCCCAAACGTACGGGACACCCAAGAACTCACGGGCCGTGGCAATAATCTCGTCGGGGTTGGGCGGCTCGGCGCGTGGCACGACCTTCATCGCTGCCGGTCGCCAGTCCCACGACAACCAGAGGTCGGTGTGCAGCCTCCATGGGGGGCGCGTGTCCTCCTTGGGGGCGCGGTCTAGGTTCCAACACCGAGCCTCTGGACCCACGTCAGCGCGTGGCAGCGAGCCAAGCACCAACGCCGTAACCATTGCGGCGCCAATCATCCGGTCGCTTCCTTTGGGGGATTATTTTTTAGGCGTCGCTTCGACGGCCAACAGTTGGCCTTGCCGGGCGAAGTCGAGCGACTCGCCCAGAATGCGCGCGAGCTCCTGGGGCGCATGAAAACCCATCGAGTTTTCGGCGGCCACGAAATCCAAGCGCCATTGGGCTTTGCGCTGCAGCTCCAACGCCGGGGTGAGAGTGGCTTCGCTGACGCCCGCACTCTTGGCTGCCTTGACGGCATCGAGGAGGTCGGTGAGCGCGGCGCCGGTGCGTTGCAGCAGGGCATCATGCCGATCTTGGATGGTTTCGACGCGCGCCTTGAGCTCTGCCTCTGGGAAGTGATGGCAAGTCTGGCAGGCTCGGTTGATGTTGAGCAGCGGCGAGCGCACCCAGTGGTCGGAGACCTTCAGTGCGCCCTGACGAACATACGGCATATGGCAATCGGCGCACGCGACAGCGCTCTTGGCGTGCACACCCTGGCTCCATACCTCAAACTCGGGGTGCTGTGCCTTGATCACCTCTGCGCCCGTTTCTGCATGTTTGTAGTCCATGAAGCGGTGTCCATCGAGCTGCATCGTGTCGTAGTACTGCTCGATTTCTTCTACTTTCAGGCCGTTGGCCCATGGGAAGAAGAGCGTGGTCTTTGGGCCGCAGTAGTATTCCACGTGGCATTGCGCGCACACGTAGGATCGCAACTCCTGGCGCGTGGCGTCGCGATTGGGATTGTAGTCCGGATGTCCTTCGTGAGCCTTCAGGGCCTTGATGCCTGCCAAGAAGCCAGGTCGCGTGATTCGCAGGTCCATGGTTTTCGGATCGTGGCAATCGACGCAGGAGACCGGGTGAGCGCCGCCTACAGCTTTGAGTTTGTTGCTTGCTTCCCAGTAGTCCATCTTGGCGGTGGCTTCGAAGCCGACCATCATTTGCTCGGTTGGGCTTGCGGTGGGGGCTGTCTCTTTGCCGATCGCGCGGTACAGCGGCATGACCGAGCCGTGGCAGTGGAGACAGGAGCCGGTTTGCTTGCGCTCCTTGGTGCGGCGCGTGGCTTCCTGGTCTTCTAGCATGTAGGCGTGACCGCGGCGGTCGCGGTAGTCGAGGGCAAACGCATAGCCAGCGAACATCCGGCTTAACCACGGGCTGTGCTCCGCTTTTTGCGCTGGCAAGCCACCTTCGCTGGCACTGCCGCCGCCGTACTTGGTGCGCGTGGGGGCAGAGGTGCGTAGGTAGCTGTTGTACTCGTTGGGCCAGTTCTTGCCCCACTCGGCGGGATCAGTGGTGTCTTCGGTCACTTCAACAAATCGCAAGAAGGGATTTTTCGCCTCCTGCTTGCGCTCAAAGATGTTCACCAGGAGCGCCGTGACGATCGCTGTCGCAACGGCCACAACGACGGCGAAGCCGATGAGTGCGCCCAGACGTCGGCGGGCATTAGGAGCGGGAGAAACAGGCGGAGTGTGGATCATGGGATGAGCGTCCTATTGAAGAGGGCCGTGGCCAACGCTTGCGTGACAATGCACGCAGCGTACCGCGTCGGAGTCGGTGGTGCTGCCGCGTACGAGCATCTCAACCATGTCGCGGTGGCAGCGCAAACAGTTGTCTTGCAGGATCTGCGAGTTCTTTGCCTTGATCTGAATCGGTTCGTGGAAGTCCTGGAGCGTGAAGCCCTTGGAGTGGTGGTAGCCATTCTCGGCTTTAGCGACGAGCTTCGGAACGAGCGCCTGGGGCAGATGGCAATCTACGCAGGTGGCTGCTGCGTGATGCGAATAGCGCTGCCAGTTGTCATACTCGTCGCGCATGATGTGGCAGTTCACGCAGGCGCGCGGATCGGCCGAAAAGTACGACAGACCCTCCGCATAGCTGAAGGTAAACAACCCCATTCCGGCAAGCATGCCGATAAGAGTTGCGATTGCCAGGTTGGTTTTGTTCAGAGCAGTCTCCCCAACAACAGCGGCGCTAAATGGTGCGCTGATAAATCGCAAAGGGGACGGGCACGCAAGAGCCGGAGACTACGAGGAATGCCTAACAGCCAGCCTGGGACGCCAGGCACGCCATGAAGCGGTGCAACTTGCTCTTGCTTGCATGTGTCGCAACGGCGTGTTGGCGACACAGCGCGGTGAGGGCCTCGGAGAGCGCTTGTGCCTCAGCCTCGTCAGCGGTTTCGATCTCGGCTTCGTAGTCGATGCGGCCGTTCGGAAAGCGGGTGCAATCCAACTCCACCAGGTATTCGCGGGTGCCCAGCACGGTTTCGATGGGGGCGCGCACGCAGGTGCGCTCGTTGACAAAGCTGCCGAGGGACCCAAGGGGTTGGTCCGCCACGGCGGCTCTGACGGCGATTACCAGGGGTTCGTGCGCCACCCGCAAGTCGGCGAGCCAGGGGGTCAGGGGAGACTGAACGCCTTGAAGAATGGCTTGCGCTGTGGCCGCGTCGATCGCGCGCTCCAGTTCGGGCCGGCTCGTGACCAGGCCCTTGCCGCTTTTGACCGACGGACCTTTCAGCGTGAGCCAAGCGGCTGTCGATTCGAGACGCAAGCGGCAAGATAGCTTGTCGCGGTTTAACGCGTGCGAGGCGGTATCGAAGAAGTGGTTTTCCTGGTGCCGGTGTTCCAGCACATGTCCATGCAGCAGGGCTTGGAAATGTTCAGCATCGGCGGCGCTGTCAAACGCGAGCTTTAGCTCAGTTTCGCGCGGGCCCAGGTGGCTCATGGTCGCGGCTTGAGCTCGTGCCTGAACGTGCGTAGGAGATCTGTATCCCGAAGCTGGATGTAGAGATTTTCGGCCGCGGCGATTTTGTCATTGATGTAGGACTGCGGGTGATCGAGCGACGTCAACGCCAGTGCCTCGGACGCCGCGCGGTTCGTTGTCAGTCCGGCCTCTTGGAGGGCAGTGGCCACGAAATCGAGCGGCTCTAGGGCATCCTTGATGGCGCCGAGTTCCAACACCGCTGCCATGTTTTCGAGGTAGAGGCTCTTTGACAAGCGTACCGGTGTGGATTCGCGCACAGGCGGTTGCAGTTGCGCAAATTTGCTGCGTGCCAGGTCGGTGTCGAGGCGCGGGGCCAATGCTGGAAGCGGGTTCCGCGTGGCGTCTAACACCACCAAACCGTCCACCGCCTCGGTAAACACGCTGATCCAACGCAACCGTCGACGCAGCTCGTGCAGGCCGTTATGCAGGTCGGCCATGTCGTAGCGGTTTGTTTCGATCTCGTGCAGCTCGCTGCGAATCGTCTTCAACAGTGTCTCGCGATCCTGGTCGTACGGTTGCCACGCTTGGGCGTCGAGGTGGGCAAGGATTGAGGCAACGCCCTTGATGCGCCCATCGGGGGCCGTGCCAGGCAGCCAGCGGTCGGCCAAGAGCTGCTCGGCCTTGGCTTGGGCGTTAAGACATTTTTCGCGGGTTTGTTGGATCACCTTGTCCGGCAATCCCGTGGTGTCCACCTCACGCAGCATCGCGGCAGTGTAGCTGATGCCGCCCAGGGCATCTTCCAGCGCTTTGACGCGCTGATATTGGCTTTCGAGCTTCGGGTACGTCTTGCGGTAGAGTTTGAGCAGCCCTTCCAGCAAAAACACCATGCGCCGTGTATCGCCCGCCATCAGCGCATCCAGTGCCTGGGCCGCATTCGTTTGGTCGCGGAGGGCTTCCTCGATTTTGGCCGTCCATTTAACGATGCGTTCGCGCGGCCGGCCCAGCGCGCGGCAGCCATAGCGTGACAGCAAGGCCCGGACCGCGGGCTCGGCGGTGTCCTGGGTGTTCAATCGGGCTACAAGTTGGCTCGCGCCGGCCGGATTGCGGGCTACGGTCGAGGCGTGATCCTGCATCGTTAGTGGTATAGGGGCAGGCATCGGCGTAGCAGGTTGGATGCCGATCGGTCGCGTCATCGCGCGTCGCGGATGGGTGACACTCCTACCCTCAGGACAAGCGCGACTGACCGACGGGGTGCTCCCTAGGCTCTGGATCGATTGAATGGTCGGCATTAAAGAACCAATCGGCATTGTTTCTAGAGTGTTGCGTCAAACAGCCTCTTGCGGGAAATTCCCGCAACGACAGGCCTTTTGGGGCGATAAACGGTAAAGAATTATAAAGCCCGACACTCGAATGGAGCGCATTCATGCCGGTTCAACCTGTTCATGTCACCAACGTGCCTCAGACTCCTGCCCCAGCGACGGGCACGCCACCGGCCGCACCTGCTGCCGGCGTTGCACCGGTGCAAAACACCATCCCACCAGTCGCTCCGGCCCCCACCGCTGCAGCGTCCGCCTCAGCTGCTGCAAAAGTGCCGTACCGCGAGGTCGCGGGTTTACCGGCCGGGTTTGATGTCGCCACGCTGAACTCGACGTATGCGGCGGCCGATGGTTTCGCAGGCAAGTATGCCTACCGCCCGATCAAGGGGAACGTCTACTTCGCGGGCTACGGTGACGTGACGCGCGTGGAACCCACGGTGCAGGGTTTCGAGATCGACGTAAACCTGTTTACCCAAAAAGCAGGTGATGAGCTTTGCCTGGTGTTGCAGCTCCCCGTGTTCGACACGAAGACCGGGCTGTTGACCTACTTGCCGATCGATCTGTTGACACATGACGCTGCTACGGGCGCTGTCACCGAGGCGATCACGGCGATCGCTCAGCAGGACCCGATTTCGGGTCAACCTTGCTTCACCGGTCGGCGGAGCTTCGCGTTCTCATACCAGCAGATCAACGACTACTTGACATCCCAGGGGCTGCCAGTCGAGCTCAAACCCGGCGACCAACTGGCGATCTCGGGCGTCGTCAAGGGCGACGGCCATCGCATCATGAATGCTGCCTCTAATTGTTTTAAGGTGCCGCCCCCCTTGGCCGTAAGCCCACAATCGACAATCACGACGATCATCGGTGCGATGCAAGGGCAGTCGGTGCGGGCGACCGGTAATCTCGACCTCGATATTTCGATCAAATTGGCGCCCGACGTTCTGACTGATGCCGCGACGATCAACGGTCACCACGTGCAGTTTGGCGAGATCATTGAGGATTGCATTACCACGCGGCTGGAGTCGGAGTACAAAGGCGCCGTCGATGCGCAGCAGATGGCCGAGATGACGACCACGGCCTATGCGCTGGCCGACCTCTCTGACAAAGCTCTGGCGGGGGACGTGGCCGCGCGGGCGGAGTTGGATAAGAAACTGGGCAAGGATCTCATCCTGACGCCCGTCAAACGTCACTGGCTCGCCACCGACGGCCAACCCGTGGGCGATCGCGACATCGAGTCGTTGACGATTGCTCGTGACCAGCATGGTTGGCCGAACCTCGACCCGATGAAGGACAACTACACCGATACCAAGGATCTGGAGTTCGCCAAGGTGTCGGGTGCAGCCCGCGTGCGTAGCAATGCCCAGAAATCTGGCCACGCCGAATACAAACTTACCGGGGGTCTGCTCGATCCCAAAACCGGTATTCGCCAGCGCGTGGAGATCGGCATCGGTTTGAAGCCAGGTGTCGATGAGGCCACTTTACAGGGGCTGTTCAAGTACATTCTTGATTCTCCCGGTTCGCGGCTCGCGATGTCACCGCTCGGACAGGTCATTCTTGAGGCTCAGAAGGCCGGGGTGTTAGACGCCCTCACCCACGATCGCACGCCGTGGGCCGAGGTAACTCAGATCCGCCACAAGTTTGAGTTGAAGAATGTGAGCACGGGGACGTCGGCCGAGCTGTCTCTCGATACCGTGCATGCCAAAACGGTTAGGCCGGAGCATCAGGTGGGCGGCGTCGCGCAAGAGGCCACCTACTACGTCATCGAAAGTGAGCTTGACCACCTGCAGCTTGCCTCGAAGAACGTGAAAGAGGCACCGAGCTCAAAGCAGGGTATTACGTCGGCGGCGGCGATGGCCGCTTTCGCGGCGCAGGCGCAACAAGCTGTTGGGGCTGGTACCTCAGCCTATGAGGTTTTGCAGCAGCCGCAGATCCATAGCATCGACGACATCAAAGACGGCGCGTTTCGCAAGACCTCGTCGTATAAGGACTTCCAGAGGATGAACACGGCGTTGCTTAAAGCTCTGTGTGGTAGCAAGTTGCCTGGCCCGGCGCGCCAGAAGTCGGCGCATTTCGGTGAGATCCTCACGTTGGTGGCGCC
>JAKLEG010000104.1 GCA_022703175.1 Myxococcota bacterium
GCACGGCGTCCCGGAATTGCGCTTCTAGTTGGCGTTCGACGGTATCCGCCCAGTCGTCCAGGATGCTCGTGAACACAGCTTGCTTGCCGTTGTAGTACCAGTAGAACGCGCCCTTGCTGATGCCGAGCCGCTCACAGATGTCGTCGACGGTGGTTTCGTAATAGCCGCTTTCGGAGAAGCACTTGTAGGCGGCCATGCGGATCATGGCGCGTTTCTCTTCGGCGCTCACCGAGCGTTCCATCTCGGCCGCAAGGCCGGGCACAGGCGTCGACTCGTCGCTCGCCACCGGGGTGACATCGGCGTCCCGCCCTCGACCTCGCGATTTTCTAGTTTCCATGGTGGACCCCAGTGCTCCGCGAGTGCGCCACGGTGAGCACGAAGTCGCCATATCGGCGCCAGGCACCTGTAAGCGCTTCGAGGCCAGGCAGGGTATCGTGGCGGTCGGCTACCATCTCCAAGGACGCCCAGCCGCGCTTACGCACATGTATGCGGCAGGTCAGGCGCCGCGTATCGATCGCAAGGCCTACGCGTAGGGCTTTGACAGCAGCCTCTTTGGCGCTCCACAGCGTTGTTACCAAGAGATCGTGTGCCATGGTTGTCTCAAGCAGTGTGATGCGCTCCTCGTCACTTAGAAAATCGGACGCGAAGCTTGGGTGTCGCTGCTCGATTCGCTCCAGATCCACACCCACAACCTGGTTTGGCGCATCGCACAGCGCGGCCACGGCTACGCCGCAGCTATGACTCAACGACACGCAACCCGCGGGGAAAGCGCTGTCGGCTCCGCGAATACAGGGGGCGCCGCTCGGATCGCGCTCAACAATGATCTGTGATAGCGGCAATTCACGTCGCATTCGCCGGGCTGTGTGATGTGCGACCAAGCGTTTGAGCGTGAGGCGACCCAACAGCCAATCTCTGCGCCGCTTCGGGAACCGGAGGGTTGCGAGTGTGTCGCACTCCTCCGGCGCCAGAAAGCTCGTCGGGTTGGCAAGCGTCTGAGCTGCCGCTCTGGCGCTTTGGGTCGCCCAAATGATCAAACTTCTACCCCTTGGGCTTGGTTTTTCGCATGCCCTGTGGCATCGGCCGGCCAGAGCTGGGTTTCACCTGCAAGCGGCACCGTGCGATAGCCTTTGACCTCAAGGTAGACGTGACCCGCTTCATCTAACACCCGGGCGTTGTAGCTCTCACCATTCTTGACGGCGTCCACCTGTGCCCACAGCCGCGCGTTGCCCTTGGGTGTTGCATACAGGCTCAAGTGTTCAACCGCCATCGGCAGTGCCATCGAGCGCTTGTTGGAGATCTCCCACAAACCAGCCGTTTGGAAACAGAGTTCGACCAAGCGCGGTGACGCCAGCCACTCGGTGGCTGGGGTCGCATCACTCGGAATCTTCTCTGGCCACAACCCATATGCCTGTTGGCCCACCAGCTCCGCGCGCTCCAGCACTTGATACGCCGGTCCGTGGAAGTAGGTCCGGTAAATGTCGTCACGGCTGACCGAGGCACCGTCTACGGGCAATTTGAACTCGGCCCGTTTGGCTGCGGCTGGGCGGCTGGACAACCGCACCTCGCCTGTGAAATGCACGGCCACCTTCGTGGGTAGACCGGCCTTCGGCGGCTGGGTCACTGACTGCAGTGATAGCTTGGCCATGACTTCGCCGTTGGGCTGAACTTGGAACTGCGCCATCAGATGCAGCGTGCGCGGCTCGTTCCGATAGAACTTGAACGGTACACCGAAGCTTACGTTCTCAATGCTTGTGACCCACATTCCCGGCATCATCGCCGGTGCGGCCTGGGCGAACATCTCCATGCCCATAACCCCCGGCAGATAGGCCAAGTCCTTTTCAACCTGATGGTCGAACAGGAATGGCTGTTCCTTCGGATCGAGCGTCATCTCCAATTCCGCCGGACCATACAACGGTGTGCGGTGGAGCTTAGGCGCCAAGCCCTTGGCGTGCTCTTTGACATCAGTGGCGAGGCCGCCATCGGTGTCCCACTCTTGGGTCAGGATGCCCAACGCCCCGCCGACCACCACCTCACCACGGGTACCATGCGAAAGTTCCCGTGCGACGACCGGAATGCCGTCCTCGGGGGGCAGCATGTCAATGCCAGCCCGGGCCATGATGGTCGGGATGGAGCCGCGCGTGGCCATGCCAATGCCGGCCCAAGCAGTCCAATCGATCACGATGCCTTGGGTGTTAGGTCGCGCGGTGCGGAAGTGGCTGGTCCACTTGCACAACATGTCATTGGCGGCGGAGTAGTCTGTTTGCCCCGCGTTGCCAAAGCGACCTGCCACCGAGCTAAACGCCACCGTGGCACCAATCGGCAAATCAAGGGCGGCCTTGAGCAGGTTGAACCAGCCTTGCGCCTTTACGTCGAACACCAGGTCAAACTGCTTGGCGTCCTTCTCTGGCAACGCCCGGCTGATTTCCAGACCGGCGGCGTGCATGATGAGGTCTAACTTGCCGTGGTCCTTACGGATTTCGTCCATCACCGTGGCTATGGCTGCGGCATCACACAAGTTTACGCTCTTGTAGATGGCCTTGCCGCCCATGCTCTCAATGGCTTCAATGGCTTGCAGAGCCGTGGCCTCGCGCTCCAAGGCGTTCAACTCACGGTCGATCTCTTGGGGCTTGGGTTTTTCACCCTTGGCCTTCGCCGCCTCAATCAGCGTCGCTTTGGCCGCGTTCCGATCGCTCTTGAACGTAGCGATCAGCGGATGATTGCGACGCGGCTCGGCCGTCAGGTCCAACAGGTAGAACGTACCACCGTGTTGGGCCAGGTTGGCCGTGATCGCACTGGTGATGCCGCCTGCCGCACCGGTGACGAGCACGACACTGTCTTTGCCGAGTGTCAGGCCGCTTTGTTGCGGGGCCTGTCGTTCTTCCACGCTCACGGCCAAACGCACGCCGTCGTGGTAGCCAATTTCAACCGCCCCCGGATCGCGCTCGGTTTCACCCAGGAGCGTTTCCACCAGCACCTTGGCATCGGCATCGACACCGACGTCCACGGCCTTCACCAACACCTCAGGGCGCTCGCGCTTGTAGGCTTTGACAAAGCCTACTACTGCGCCACCCATGGGGTTTTGGGCACCTTCAGCGTTGTAGCCGTGCATCCCGCCCATGCGGGTGGCGGCTACGAGGAAGCGGCCAGGCATCGCAATCTTTTCGTACAGCGCTTGCATCACGCGATGCAGTCCCTTTACGCGCGCGTTCATCTCGGCTTTGAACCCGTTCAGATCGAGCGCGCTGAGCGCCGGGTCGGCATCCAGGCCAGCAAGCCAGTAGACACCCATCACGTCGCCGCCAGCCACGTACTCCTTAAGCTGGGCTTCGGTTTTGCTGAGCTCTTGGCGCGGATCCAGCCGTAGTACATCAACACCGCGCTTCTTCAGTGCCTTGCAAAGCTTTTCGGCCACACCCTGTTGGTCTTGGGCCACGAGCACCCGCGCACCGTTCAGGGTGACGCCCGTCGGTTTGCAGTGGCCGAGCGTGGGGCGTGCGACTAACACCGGTTCGCGGCGCTTGGTCGCGCTGGGAGCGGTGGTGGTCGCTTCAGTCTTGGTTGTCAGCTTGGCCTCGGGGGTGGGCGTTTGCGCTTGCGGCCGGTGCGAGCGCACAAAACCGACTACCTTCTCAAGTGTCGGGTAGTTGCGCAAACTCAGGTTTTCTTGCTTCGGGATCCCAAAGGCCGCGCGAATCTCGGCGAACGTCTCCGCCTGTTTCACCGTGTCCACGCCCAGGTCTGCTTCCAGATCTAACGCCAGGTCCAGCATGTCGATCGGGTAGCCGGTCTTTGCTGCCACAATCTCCAGCACCTTCTTTATCAACGCGTCATCGGAATCTGCGGCAGGTGCCGTCTTCGAGGCTGCCGTCGGAGTTGCCGATGCAGCCGGTATCGGGGCCGGTACGGGCGTCGTTGTGACGGGTTGTGTCGTGGTTGGCACGTGCGTCTTCACGAACTCCACGACTTTGCCCAAGGTCGGGTAGTTGCGCAGGCTGATGTTCTCTTGTTTCGGAATACCGAAAGCGGTCCGGATCTCCGCAAACGTCTCCGCCTGCTTCACCGTGTCCACGCCCAGGTCGGCTTCCATGTCCAACTCCAAGTCGAGCATGTCCATCGGGTAGCCAGTTTTTGCGGCCACGATGCTGAGGACCTTGTTCACCAGGTCGCTGTTCGATACGGCGCCGCTCACCGGAGTCGCCGCGGGTGCTGCCACCGTTGCATTCGTGGCTGCGATGGGTAGCGACGGCGCGCTCACGGCCGGCACGGTCACCCCCAGGCTGTCGCGCACAAATCCAACAACTTTGCCGAGCGTCGGGTAGTCGCGCAGGCTCAGGTTCTCTTTCTTGGGGATGTTAAAGGCCGCGCGGATTTCCGCGAACGTCTCGGCCTGCTTCACCGTGTCGACGCCCAAGTCGGCTTCCAGGTGCAGTTCCAGATCGAGCATGTCCACCGGGTAACCCGTCTTGGCAGAGACGATTTGCATCACCTTGGTGACGATCTCATCGGCGCCAGCCGCCTTCGGCTGCGCCGCTATCGGGGCAGGCGTGGGCGCTACAGGCATCGCCGCCTGGTAGGCAGCCGCCAGAACCTCAGCCTTGATAGGGGCCGCCATGGGCGCGCTAACCGGCGCATAGCTTGTCGGGACTTTGGTCGTCTGTATCGGGATGGCAGGGGCCGCGTAGGCTTGCGATGCACGCGCGGTGGGCATGACTGTCGCAATCGAGCTTGCGAAGTTTGCGCGCACGGTGGGGGGTTGCCCTTGCCGCCACGCCGATGGGGCTGGCGGTCGACTGGGGGCGCCAGCATCCACCACGCGCAAGACGCGTTTTTGCACCTCAGTCATCGCCATGTCTTGGCCGCTGATATCGGTCAACCAGCGGTTGTAGCGGGTGCGGTCGTCGATGCGGTCCAGGCTCCCTGGCACGCGGCGCAACAACGACATCGAAATCTGCGAGCCAAAGCCCGCGGCCAAGCGCAATGCGTATTGGATGGGATAACGGCCTCCGCGGCTCAGGTTCAGCGGGCCCAAGTCGGGGTCGATCTCCTTGTGGTTCGGTACCGGCGGTACCATGCCGTGCTCAAGCATCTTAACGCCTGCGACATCTTCGATACCCACCGCCATCGCGTGGCCGGTGAATCCCTTGGTGTTGGCCACCACCACGTGTGACGCGGTCTCTCCGAAGGTTGAACGTAAGGCGATGACTTCCGCCGCGGCGCTGCCTCCACGGGCCGGGGTGTAGGTTTCGTGCGAGACAAACACCGTTTCTGCCGCCATGGCGTAGCGGTTCAACCCAAAGCGCTGTTCGGCAGTGGTGACCAGCGAGTTCATCACGGCGCCGATGTGGTCGGTGTCGAGCCGCGAGCCATGGTAGGCGCTGTTGCGCGACTCGGTGGCCAGCACTTCGACAATGCCGCGCATGCCGCGTTCGCGCAGCGCATCTTCGGCTTCGAGCACGAGGGCGGCTGCGCCCATGCCGAGCAGCATGCCATGGCGACGCCGGTCGAATGGCAAGGCTGCGAGTTCCACCTTGTCCTCGGTGGCAGCCGCGCCCATCGCTTGGAAGCCAGCGGCCACCCATTCCAGCATCTTGTCGCCGGTGACGCAGTCGGCAGCCACCACCAGCACGCGGCGCACGCGGCCGGAGCGGATCCAATCCTCAGCGATCGACATGGCCTGCGTTGTCGAGGCACAGGCCGAGTTGATTTGAGTGTTCGGGCCGCGCGCACCGATGTACTCGGCAAATTGGCTGTGTCCCATAGCCAAGACACGGAACAAGAACCGCCGGTCGAAGGTGTAGGGGGCGCGTGCCATCTCGTCACGCAGGTTCAGGATGCGAGCTTGGATGTCAGCCAATGTCGAAGGGTCTTGCGAGCGCGAGGCAACCGCCTCCAGCGCATCAATCTGGTGCTGCTTGTCCTGCCAGGCGAAATAGCGCTCCATCTCGTCCAGCATCCGGTCGTAACCTGGAAAGGCGCTCGCGAAAATAATGCCGGTCTCGTCGCGCAGGCTCTCAGGGAGCATCCAACGATCAGGCAGCATCTTGCCGTTCGAGGCTTTGCGATACGTTCGTACCAGCGGTACACCCGCTTCGCGCAACGCATCGAGGCCCGCGGCCATGGCCATTTGTGTCGTAATATCAAGCGCTTCCACGAGCTTTGTCGGAGCCCCATACTCGGCGGCGAAGTCGAAGTGACCCGGGCGACCGGCAAGCTTGATAACGTCGGCGTCGGCCAGCAACTCGAAGCTGCCAGTTCCGTCGGCGGCTTTCACCAAGCGGGTGATCTGCTTGTCCAAGATCGCGGTGCGGAAGCGTGCAGGGATCAAATCGATGAACTGTTCGCCACGTAGCAAGCGCAACGCGTTATCTGGGTCCATCAGAGGCTTGTTGCCGCCTGGCAAACCTAAGCCGGTACCGCTGATCACCACGGAGCCCGAGGGAGCCGTTTCATGGGTGTTGGCCGTGGAGGTGGTGGCGGGCGTGTTGCCGCGCAAAGCCTGGGCCAGCACTTGGGCCAGCGCAGTCATGTTGAGCTCATGCGCCGGTTGAGATTGCGATGAAGACATAGAAGCCTCCACGGGGGCCGCGACCGCTGCGGCGCTAGAAGAAGTGAGCACGGAAGGTTCTTGGGTGTGTGCCGACGTGGCTGTCGTAACCGCTTGACGTGGGTCAATGCCGGCGGCGAACAGGCCGCACAGCGCCTGGTTAAAGCTTTGTACTTCACCCACCTTCGGGTGATTGGTGAACAACGAGGTCACCGTGACGTCGCCCTTGAAGCTGTCTTCCACCAAGCCTCGCAGGGCTTTCTTTGGGCCAACCTCCACAAAGGTGCGGACGCCTTGCGCGTACAACGTTTGCAACCCCTTGTACCATTGCACCGGCGAGGCGATCTGTCGCTCCAACAGGTCCTTAATGGCCTGCGGGTCGTTCGGGTACAGCGCGCCCAGCACGTTGCCAACAAGCGGTATCGTGGGGCTTTGCACCGTGAGGCGATCAAGCACCTCGCGCAAGGGGCCGCTGGCTGGGGCCACGATGCTGGTGTGAAACGCGTGGCTGACCTGCAGGCGTTGGGCGCGGAAGCCTTGCTCCGCAAACACCGCAATCGCTTGTTCTACCGCCTTCGAGGCACCGCCAATGACGCATTGGTTTGGACTGTTAATGTTGGCCGCGACCACATAGCCGTCGATGCTTTGCAGCACCCGCTCCACGAGCTCGAACGGCGCAAATACCGCCGCCATCCAACCTTTGTCTTCTACGTTCACGTGGCTCATCTCACGGCCACGGGCCGCAGTGGCCTCCAGCGCGTGGGCGAACGGCATGACCTCGGCGGCGATGAGCGCACCGTATTCGCCCAATGAGTGGCCCATCACCACATCGGGGCGCAGGCCATAGCTACCCAACAGCTTAAAGATGGCCGTGTCGAGGGTGAGCACCGCCGGTTGGGTGATGGCCGTGTCGGTGAGGCTCCGCTCGGCTTCGGCGACGGCCTTGTCGTCCTTGGCGTCGACAAAGATGTAGTCGGTGAGCGGCTTGCCGAGAATCGGCTTCATGATGGCATCGGCTTCGACGAAGGTTTGCTTCACCACTGGGCTCGCCGCAGCCAATTCCCGACCCATGTTGATGTACTGGCTGCCCTGGCCAGGGAACAGGAACGCCATCTTGCCTTGCGGGGTGCCGCGGCCGCGGAAGACGCCTTGGGAGGTTAGCGCCGACCAGAGTTGGTCGTTGTCGGTGGTCATTGCCTTTTGGGCCTGGCTCAAGCGCTTGGTGAGCTCAGCGGCATCCCCAAAGTCCACCACCAAACGCTCGGGGGCACGCAGGGTTTCTGAACTCGGCAGTTCACGCGGCGGGGTGTAGCCGCCAGCGACCTTTTGGAGCATTGTGTCCAGCGCCTGGGCCAGGGCCTCTTTGTTAGATGCACCCAACGCCAGGATACCGCGCAAGGGCGTGGCGTTGGTGGCGCTGGCCACGGACGGTTGCGGCTTTATGCGGCGTTTGAGCGCGTGCGGCGCATGCTCCTCGAACACCAAGTGGAAGTTGGTCCCGCCAAAACCATAGGAACTTACGCCTGCGCGCCGAGGCACGTCCCCTTTCGGGGCCCACGGTTGGGTGTTGTGACTCAGGAAAAACGGCGAATCGGCAATTTTCAGCGAATGTGAGGCGGGCTCGGCATTCAACGTGGGAGGCAAGACCTTTTCGTGCAAGGCCAGCGCGGCCTTGAGTACACCTGCGGCACCTGCGGCAGCCTTTAGGTGGCCGATGTTGCTCTTGGCCGATCCGAGCGCAATGCTGCGCTTGGGGGCGTTGGCGAACATCTTCGACAGCGTTTCAAATTCAACAGCGTCGCCCACCGAAGTGCTGGTGCCGTGCGCTTCCACCAAGGTCGCGGTTTCCGGCGGCAGTTCGGCATCTTCCCAGGCGCGCTTGATGGCCAGCTCTTGGCCCACCGGGTTGGGGGCCGTGATCCCCTTGCCGCGGCCATCGCTCGATGACCCGATGCCGCGTAGTACGGCGTAGATTTTGTCACCATCCCGCTCGGCGTCGGCGAGTCGCTTCATCAAGAAGATGGCGCAGCCTTCACCCATGACAAAGCCATCGGCACCTTCGCCAAAGGGGCGGCTGCCGGTGGCTGAGAGGGCACCAATCTTGGAGAACTTCACGAAGGTCGAAGGCGCCATGTTGCGGTCGGCACCGCCGGTCAACACCGCGTCCATCTGACCGTCTTGGAGCAGGCGGACGGCCGAAGAAATGGCCGCGAGTGACGACGCACAGGCAGCGTCGGTGATGAAGTTCGGCCCGCGCAGGTTCAACACGTTGGCGACGCGGCCCGAGACCACGTTGGATAACTCGCCCGGCATCGTATCCTCGGTGATTTCCGGGAAACGCTGGTTCAGCTCGGCCTTGGCCGTGGCGATGATGGCCGCGCGGTTCTTCTGCTCCATCGCGGCAAACTCGGGCGCCTTCTCAATGGCGGCGATGAACTCGGGCATCAGCACGCGCGCGTGGGTGTCTAGGTGCAAATCCCCGCCCATCGCGGTGCCCAAGATGACGCCCACGCGGTCGGTGTCGAGGGGGCGGTTCGGATAGCCATAGTCTTCGAGGGCTTGCGACGAAGCGACCAGCGCCCATTGTTGCACCTCGTCCATCATGTCGGCGACCTTGGGCGGGATGCGATACTTCTTCCAATCAAAGTTGAAGCCGGTGACGAAGCCGCCAATCTTGCTGTAGGTCTTGTCCGGCACGCTGCGGTCGGTGTCGTAGAAGTGCAACGGCTTCCAGCGGTTGTCCGGCACATCTGTGATGCTGTAGCGCTTGCCACAGATGTTTTGCCAAAAGCTCTTGGCGTCGGGGGCATCGGGGAGCACCGCGCCCACGCCAACAATCGCTACTGCACGTTCATAAATGTCGTCTCGCATCATGATTTCCTCAATCTTTACGCGGCTTTTTCGAGAGCAACCCCGGTGGCAGCAGCAAGCGCCGGCAACACCATGTTCATGTCGTCAATGAGCCCCGCCTGGGCCTGATAGATGGCTTCCAGGCTGAGCGCATGTGAAAGGTTCGCATCGGTTTGGCCGGAGCCGATAAGCCAGCGCAAACCCTCGGTGGCCACGCGCAACGCGGCATCGCGGGCGTGAATGCGGGCCATCGCCTGGTGCACATCTTTGGGCATCGGGCTCGCATCGGAGGGGGTGGTGGCCGAACGTTCGGCAAACACTGCGGCGGTCTCGGCCGCCGTGATCAATTCGCCCAAGCGGAATAACACGTGCTGATGGCGGGTGAGCTTGTCCAAGCGCGCCCGTTCCAATACTGCGCCCAACGTCGTCAGCGCCAGCGCTGCGGTGCCTGCGCCACATTGGGGATGCGCGGCATGAACGGCCTGCATCTTCGCGGCCCAATCTTTGTAGTAGCCGCCGCGGGTCTTCAGGTGGTGCTGCCAACGGTCACGGGCAATGGTCCACTCCAAGATTTCTGAGGTGCCTTCGTAGATGGTGGTGATGCGCACATCGCGCTTGATCTTCTCCACCATGTATTCCTTGGTGTAGCCGTAACCTCCGTGCGCCTGGATGGCGTCTTCAGCTGCGGCGTTGCCGGCTACGGTGGCGGCATATTTCGCGACAGCGCCTTCGGTGGCGAGCTCCGGTTCGCCGTTGTCGATGCGCTCAGCCACCCACTCGATGTACGCGCGCGCGGCTTCCAATTTGACCGCGTGCGGGATGAGCAGCTTGTGGGTGTAGCCCTGTTTGGCGATTAACGCTGAGCCTGCTTGCACGCGCTCGTGGGCGTAGGTGATGGCGCGCTTCAAGGCTGCCCAACCCCCGCCTAAGCCAAAGGCCGCTACCATCAAGCGGGTGTAGCCGAACACCGCTTGGGCTTGGGCCAGGCCTTGACCTTCCACTTCGCCCACCAATCGATCGGCCGGGACGTAGACATCCTCCAAAAACAGCGCCGAGGTGTTGCTCGCGCGAATGCCATGCTTGTTTTCGGGTTTGCCGTAGCTGAAGCCCTCGGTGCCCTTCTCGACGATGAACCAGGAGGGGCCGCCCGGGGCATTGGCCAAAATCGTGTAGAGCGCCGCAACGCCGCCGTTTGAGATCCACTGCTTGCGGCCGTTCAGCTTGTAACCCACCACCTTGCCGTCCTCGTGCACCGGGGTGGCGGTGGATTTCAACGCACCCAGGTCGGAGCCGGCCTGCGGTTCGGTAGCACCGTAGGCGACGAGCAGTCGTTCCTCGGCTATGCGTTTAAGCCAGAGCTCTTTCTGGGCCGGTGTTGCGCCCACCATGATCGGGTCGGTGCCCAAGAATGTGGCGAGCACGCCGGTCGCGATGCCCAGGTCGACGCCAGCCAACACTTCAGAGACCCGATAGATTTCGTAGGCGCCGCCGCCCATCCCGCCCATCTCTTCAGAGAAGAACAACAAGTGCAGGCCCAGTTGCTCTGGGTCGTACAGGTCGTCCATCGCTTTGGCCGGGAACTCATCGGTCTCATCGATGTGGAGAAGGGCTTCGGGTGTGAGGTTCCGATCTGCGTATTGCTGCAACGTCGAAAGAACCATGTCGAGGGTTTCGCGATCGAGTTTGGCCATGATGCTGTTCCCCGGGCCGCGTGCTCCCCAGCACGCGTGAAGTAGGGCGGGTGGACATTCGCACCCGCAAGGTGGCGTAAGAACGAAGTCGCGCGCCTTCTAGACCGATGGGTCGGTTTCGTCAAGCAGGAAAACCGACTGGTCAGTCTAGATGCGCTCTTAAGACCGATAAACGGGCCTATCTCATTGAATATAAAGGTAAATTGTTCGACGCATTGCGCTATGACCGCATCCCCAAAAAGCCGAATACTGCGTAGCCAGTCGCGTTTGCTTAGGCTTGTTGGGTGACCCAGCCGCTCATTTTTTGAGGCCACGCGCTAACATTATAGAGGCGCATCCCCATCTATTTTCGGGTTGTGCGTGAGTTGATGTAGGTTCTTGTCGCTTACGCGCCTGTGCCTGTGGCGGTAGGCCTATTCCATGTTAAAGGGAGCGGCGGAGGTGTCGTGGCCCGCAAAGACAACGCTCATCGCCGCTGCAGCCGCTGTCGGATGCACCACAGCCTGTGTTTTTGCGCACTGTTGCCTAAGCTCGATACGCAAACCAGGCTGGTGCTCATCATGCATCGCCGCGAGTTGCGCAAGAGCACCAACACCGGGAGACTGGCTGCGTTATGCCTATCGAACAGTGAGGTCCATTTGCGCGGCGACCGCGATGACGCCGCGACACCTTTTTGTGCACCAACAGAACGGCGCTTGTTGTGGTTGTTTCCGCACGCTGGTGCTGTGCCACTCCATGAGCTGGAAGCCTCCCCGTTACCGACCTGTCTCATCGTACCCGACGGCAATTGGCGCCAAGCGGCGCGCATGCGGGCACGCGTGCCTGGGATGCAAAAGAGCCTGTGCGTGACGTTGCCCCAAGGTGCACCGAGTCGCTACACCCTGCGTACGGAGGCACACGCGGGGCATCTGTCTACGCTCGAAGCGATCGCTCGCGCGTTGGGCATTCTCGAAGGGGCAGACATCCAAGCGGCGTTGGAGCGGGTGTTTAACGTCATGATTGGGCGCACGCTTTGGTCGCGCGGGCTGTGCGACCGCGACCGGGTGGTGGGCGGCATTCCGCTGCTTGCGCAACGCCACGATCCCGACAGTGGCGTGCAGCGCTTGGCCTGCCTCCCCAGAAACCCGCGGTGAGTTGAGTCTTTGCGAGCCGCACGCTACGGTGGCGCATATGCGTAGCCTTTGTTTTGCCGCCATGTTGTTTTCCTCATCCTTTGCCTATGCCGACACTGCCCAAGTGCTGGGCTGGTCGCCCGACGCCAAGTACGTTGCTGTGATTATTCACGGCACGGGCGAGGGGTCGGGGCATCCGTTTGCCACGCTGACCATCTATGCGACGAAAACCGGTAAGGTGGTGGGCGAGCCCGAACGCGTGGAGCTCGGTAGCGAAGGGGCCAGTGAGGCCGAGGCGGTGAACCGGGTGATGCAGTTGGGTCAAGCCCATGCCGACAAACTTAAGGTGAAGCGTTGGCTACCTGCCAACGAAATTGCCCACGACGAGAAGGGTGAGTTACGCGAGGGGAGCGGCGTGCCCATTGGCACGGTCGAAATCATTACCCGCCTAGCCAAGAAGAACCAGGCCACCAAGGTCTGCGACGAGCCGATGCAGCCGTTGCTGCTGCAACTGGTGATTCACTGGATGGATGATGACAAACCGTTCAAGGTGTTGGACGAAAAGAAGGTGCCGAAGGAACGCGCTTGCATCAGCGGCTGCACGCTTGGGACTGTCTTTGCCTATGAGAAATCGGCGCTGTTTATGCTCAGTTGCACCACGGCTGGTTTTGAAGGCTCGGCGCAGAGTCTCTACCCGGTGTTTGCCAACAAACTACCATACAACCTACACGCCGAGTTGCCTGGGCATTAGGTCCTGGTTTGCTGCCGTTTTGATTCCCGCGCCGCACCAAAACGCGGCGCTCCCCACCCCCCATCCCCCGTCGCGTCCTAGGAGGCCGCGCCGCCCCCTTGCCCCCGGGTGGGGCAAGGGGGCGGCCCTGCGCTTACACTGGGTAGTCGGTGTAGCCTTTAGCGCCCGGCGTGTAGAACGTCGCGAAGTCGGGGGCCAGAAGCGTCGCGCCTCGTTGCAGTTTGGTGACCAGCTTCGGGTTGGCGATAAACGGTCGGCCAAAGGCGATGAGGTCGGCGCGTTGGCCTTCCAAATCGGCCTCGGCGCGGGCGCGATCGTAGCCGCCTGAGAGGATCAACGTCCCCGCAAAGGCTTGGCGCAACTTTTGTTTGATGCTGGGCTTTACTTCGGGCGAGCCCATCGCGCTGTGATCAACCACGTGCAGGTAAACCAGGCCGAGTTTGCCCACCTCCCGAGCCAGAGCTTCATACACCTCTTCCACGGCAGGGTCGGTGGTCATGTTGTTGAACGCGCCGTAGGGAGATACGCGCATGCCCACCTTGTTGCCACCCACGCGTGCCACCGTGCGGCGTGCCACTTCGACGGCAAAGCGGATCCGGCCAGCCACGTCCCCCCCCCAACGGTCGGTGCGTTGGTTGGAGGCCAGGTTTAGGAACTGGTCAATCAGGTAACCATTGGCGGCGTGCAGCTCTACACCGTCGAACCCAGCTTGCACC